>CAZYWQ010000064.1:0-10512 GCA_964651675.1 uncultured Candidatus Sumerlaeota bacterium
CAATATTGCCCTCCATTAACATTTTATTCATAACTATTTAATCCAGTTCGAAAATTATTTTCAAGAATTATTTTATCTTTCGACTATTTACTTTCGCAATTATCGGTTCAATGATATCGAGTGCAATATCCACATCTTTCTTTGTTACAGTAAGAGCAGGGCAAAATCTCAGACAATTCTCACCACAACCAAGCAGTAATAATCCTTTTTCAAAAGCTTTCATCACTATTTCATTTCTTGCTTCTGGATATTTTTCTTTTTTCTTTCTTGTTTTAACAAACTCTACTCCGACCATAAGTCCTATTCCTCTCACATCACCCATAATCTCATACTTCTCTTGCATCTTTTTAAGGTTTTTTATCAGATAATCACCCACTATTTTCGCATTACTAATTAATCTTTTTTCAAGTAAATCAATTGTAGCCAAAGCAGCTGCACAAGATACTGGATTGCCTCCAAAAGTACTCGCATGAGAACCAGGTACCCAATTCATTATCTGCTCAGACGAAACAATCGCTCCTAATGGCATCCCTGATGCTATTCCTTTTGCAATGGTAATAATATCTGGAACAATTCCGAAATGTTCTGATGCAAACATCTTACCTGTTCTTCCCATACCTGTTTGAATCTCATCCGCAACTAATAATATTTTATATTTTTTCGTGAGTCTCTTTAATCTCGGTAGAAATTCTTTCGGAGGAACAATATATCCTCCTTCACCCTGAATTGGTTCAACAAACACTGCCGCCACATCCTTCGGATCAACAGTCTTTTTGAACAATTCCTCTTCGAGAAACTTCAAACACTCATAATCACATTTCTCAGGATTCATTCCATAAACACATCTATAACAGTACGCATAAGGAATGTGATGTACTCCCGGAACAATCGGAGAAAAATTCTTTTTCTGAACAACCTTACTTGCAGAAAGAGAAAGCGCACCTGTTGTTCTTCCATGAAATGCACCAAGAAATGCTATAAATCTCCGTTTTTTCGAATAATAACTCGATAGTTTTATGGCTGCCTCAACAGCTTCTGCACCAGAATTGCAGAAGAAAACACTTTTCTTCAAATTACCCGGTGCAATAGATGCCAACTTCTCCGCAAGTTTAATCTGAGATTCATAGTAAAAGTCTGTCCCTGACATATGTAATAATTTTTCCGCCTGCTTTTTAATGGCATTAACAACCTGAGGATGGGAATGACCTGTGGCTGTAACTGCAATACCTGCGGTGAAATCAAGGAAAGTATTCCCATCCGGATCTCTGATTAAAGTTCCTTCGCCTTTTTCGGCAACAAGAGGATAGCCTCTCGTATACGACCGAGAGATATATTTGTTATCCTTCGCTATTAATTTTTTAGCTTTAGGACCCGGTAGCTTCATCTTTATTAATGGATATTTTTTCTTTTTCATAATCATCTCCTCTCAACAAAAATAAATCTAAGATTATTTTAAGTATGATTTTCAGAAGATCAAGAAATAAAGCAGTTAGATAAAATCAAGACTTGTTGACTGATTCAATATATTTTTTAAATTTATCAAGGTTCCTCTTGTTTGTTAATAATTTCGATAATATTTCGTATGATACTTTCTCAAATGCTGTTTTTCTAATCGGTTCCAATGTTCTCAGAACCGATTTGTATCTTTGTATACCTGAATTCCGAACCGAAAGTAACTTTTTCACAAATTTATCGGTTTCCAGATCAAGATTTTCTGGTTGAACAGCAAGGGTAACAAGTCCAATTTGTTCCGCTCTCAAAGAATCGATGGGACTGCCCGTGTAAATGAGTTCATTAGCATATTTTTCTCCTATCAGGTTCATCAACAATGGAATCGTATCGAATACAAGAACGAATCCATAAGAGATTAAAGGCAATCCCAATAAAGTCGGTTCGGAAGCAATCCTGAAATCACAGGCTAATGCCAAGCCTAATCCATCTTCATAAGCAAATCCATCTATTTGTGCAATGGTTATCTTGTCCATTTTCATCAACAAATCAATAAGAGTATTACCCAAACTAATAAACTCTTTAATCTTCGGCATCTTCATCGAGTATAATTTTTTCCAATCAACACCGACAGAAAAAGCCTTATGAGAAGATCTAATTAGTATTACTCTTACTCGATTATCCCTACCTAAAGTCGCAATCTTCTCGGTGAATTTTTGCAAAAATGCATAATCAATAAGATTGGATTTGTCGGATTTATTGAGCGTAATGACAGCAACTTGATTTTTGATTCGTGTATGAAACGGAGTATTTTTCATCATCTAAGTTTTTAATAAATTACTTTATCCTATTAGCATACGAAAAAAAAGCAGTCAAGTATGATATATTGTTTTAACATAAGATTAACAAAAAACTTAGTAATGTTGTTACCGAAAAATTTTTATTGTATATCTTTCACAACCCCAACATATTAATGTGCATAGCACTATGTTAAATAACAATATGGGATTATGTTCATTTCAATCGGATTAATAATAATTGGTTTTGTTTTGTTGTACATTGGTGGTGAATTATTAGTCACGGGAAGTGTAAGGATTGCGAAATTCCTGAGAATCTCATCGATAATAATCGGCGTGACGATTGTCGCCTATGGTACATCGATGCCTGAGACAAGTGTTAGTGTTGTTGCAGCCATCAAAAAGAGCAATCCTATTGCAATAGGGAATCTTGTTGGCAGTAATATAATTAACATTGCTCTTATTCTTGGATTGGCAGGTATTTTCTCTCCTCTTAAGATAACAATTGATATACTGAGATTTGAAATTCCTTTTATGATTGCTTCGGCACTATTGGCGTTTGTTTTTGCACTGGATGGAGTTTTTTCTCGTCTTGATGGTTGTATCATAACCTCTTTATTCATTACCTTTATTATTCTATGTATTAAAAAATGAATTAAACAGAGTCGCGAAGGGTATCAAGAAGAAGTCGCTAATAAAAATATAAAAAAAATTGTTCGTGGGAAGACGACTCTAATCGTTAATGCCATATTTATTATTGCTGGAATAATCGTCTTAGTAACAGGAGCGAGTATTTTGGTAAAAGGTGGAATAGGATTGGCAAAAATCATTGGTATTAGTGAGAGAATAATAGGACTGACTGTTGTCGCTGTAGGTTCATCACTGCCAGAACTAATGACATCCGTTATTGCGGCTATAAAAAAATCAGCCAATATAAGCATCGGAAATGTCGTGGGCAGTAATATATTCAACATCTCTGGTATTCTTGGTGTGACTACTATTTTTTATCCATTAACTGTCGAGAAGGATTTTATATATAAAGACTTTGTCTTTATGTGTATATTAAGTCTTCTTCTCTTTCCTATGCTGAAGACCGGTTTTAAGTTATCAAGACTCGAAGGCATCTTTCTTATCCTTCTTTATATTATATACCTTATTTTCACAATTAGTTGATATCGCATTTTAACAAGATGGATAATAACGAAAATAAAAACTCTTTTGTAAGCAAACATAAAACAAAAATTTTTATTGTTATCCTTCTGATAGCGCTTTCACTGCGTCTATATAACCTCTCAAACAAATTTACACACATCGATGAGACTATGGCACTCAAGTACTCTATGCTGACGACTTCCGAACTTATGAACACACTTTCTACAAAAGTCCCCCATCCACCACTGCCTTACCTTCTGATGCACCAATGGATTAAATTGGTTTATCCAACACTTCTGAAATCGAATGTAGATGTCTTCAACACCGATTATCAATCATTCATCAATCCGAGATTTGTCCTCAGATTACCGGGCATTTTTTTCTCAATGATTACACTTATCTTGCTCTATAAATTCGCCTTAATGATCTATAATTATAAAATCGCTTTATCATCTTGTGTGATATTTGCACTATCGCGATTCGAGATTTTTTGGTCACAGACGATTCGCTATCCTACCCTTGTAATGCTATTAAGTTTAACCTCAACATTTTTATTTTATTTACTATACACACGATTGAAAGATGGAAAATCCGACAATTTGGTTTTCATCTCTATCGGCTATATATTAGCTACTATTCTGGGATTATATACCCAATATTATATGTTTCTTATAATATTGTTTCAGAATATCTTTCTCTTCATTAAAATAAAAGAAATAAAGAGAATCTGGATTTGGTTTCTGGTAGAATGTATCGTAGTCATAGGATTTCTTTTTTGGTTACCAGTTTTAATCAAACAGTTAAAAATCACAGCACCCGAATCGTATGGTGTAGTAAAAGCGACTATGTTTTCCATTCCACTGTTGCTGTACAGATTTCTCTTTATGTACGGACTTCAGACCTACACTCCCGTTGGTGGACTTGTCGGGATCGTATGTTTCTTGATATTCGCAGTTTTGCTTATATCCAGCATAAAAGGAAACAAACTCATCATATACCTCAATTTATTTGTGCCAATTACCATAGTCTTTTTATTGACTCCAATTAAACAACTCTTCGTCGAACATTATTTTATGTTTTGTTTCCCAGCCTATTCTATTTTTATGGGAGTCGGATTAAGTAAGATAACAAGGTTATGCCGTTTTACAAAAACGAAACCACTACAAGCGTGAATTGACATTCAAAAAGTATAGTAATATACTTAATTATGAAGGAATAAATGACGATTAGTTTTAAAAAGCTTGACTTTTTTTTGACAAAATAAATACGCTTTAACTTTATTACGAAGCAACAGACCATAGTATTTTAAAGAGGAGAAATTAATGACGGAGAAAAAGATTCTGGTAATCGATGATGAACCAGATATTATTGCAATGATAGAGACCGTATTCAAGACGAAAAATTACAAAGTCGTAAGTGCAAACAATGGTGCGGAAGGACTCGAAAAAGTCTATTCAGAAAAGCCAGATTTAGTCATATTGGATTTAATGATGCCGGTGGTATCAGGGCTTGAAGTATGCAAAAAACTCAGAAGTGATGATGATCTGAAGCAGATTCCCTTATTAGTAATGTCAGCTCTTGGAAGTAAATCAGACAAGCCTGAAGAATTCTGGAAGGTTGGACTCAAATCGGATGATTTCATCTCGAAGCCATTTGATCCATTAAGTCTCCTTGGAAGAGTGGAATATCTTCTACGAAAGAAAGAATATGTTTCCAGTGGTGCAAAGGGGAAAGAGCCTGCAGAAGTAGTCGAAACAGAATATCCTAAGGATCCTGCAGATGTTGTGCGAACATTCATTGAATCGTGGAATGCGGAAGATTTTGGTTCGGAATTCAAAACCCTAAGCACTGAGATGACAGGTGGTTTATCAGCGAAAGAATACATTGCAAGAAGAAAACAATGCTATCTTGATACAAATGGTCGTGAGAGAAAACAATATCTTGAGCAAGTCATCTCTACCAATGCTGATAACTATAATGCCACCGTGATCTGTAAAAGAAGTGATGAATATAAAGGTCAGAAAAAATTCAAACAGGAAGAATACAAACTCAAAAGAATCAAAAATAAATGGATTATCTCCACCGTAAAATCAAAACCTCTTTAAAAAATCAATTTCGTCGATCCTGAAAAATAGCATTTCTTGTCCCAGCTTCAGATTGACACTAATCATTTAATAAATTTATTGACAATATTCTATAAAAAATTACTATGTCGCACTACAGTATTAGAATTGCACTTAGGAGATAGTAACGGTTAATGTTGGGATATTTATGGTTCATACCAATGGGATTTATCATCGGTTGTTTCGGTACGATTATAGGTGCTGGCGGTGGTTTTATATTAATGCCTATCCTTCTCTTACTCTATCCAAAAGAAAGTCCCGAAATTCTGACGAGTATTTCATTAGCAGTCGTATTTTTTAATGCACTTTCTGGCTCACAAGCATATGCACGAATGAAAAAAATCGATTACAAATCAGGTCTATTATTTTCAATATGTACGGTTCCTGGTGCAATTCTTGGTGCGATTAATATAGCGTATGTTCCCCGTAATTTATTCAATGTTATCTTTGGTATTCTACTCATTATCGTGTCAGTTTTCATTATGCTCAGACCCAACATCGAAAAGAAAAAAGAAAAAGCTGGCAAAAATCGCCACTTTAAAAGAAATGTTACGGAGAAAAGTGGAACTACTCACGCATTTTCATATAATCCTATTTGGGGAATGGTATTAAGTTTCGTTGTTGGTTATATTTCGAGCCTATTAGGAATTGGTGGTGGAATTATTCACGTCCCCGCATTAGTTTATTTCCTGAATTTTCCTGTCCATATTGCCACGGCAACTTCGCATTTCATTTTAGCTATTACTGCCTTAACAGGAACTATCGTACATATATTTCAGGGTGCATTTTCTCAAGTGTTATACCGAACACTTTTTCTGGTTATTGGCGTAATTCTCGGTGCACAACTCGGAGCAGGAATATCCAACAAGGTCAAAAGTGTCTGGATTATTAAAGGATTAGCAATAGCCCTTGGTTTTGTGGGTATTCGAATAATTATTATGGCTTTGTAAGAAACTAAGATTATTTTACGAAGAACTAATTGAATGTTCCTTTTTCTTTCAGGGCTTTATCTCATCTATGAACTGCAAAACTCTCTTCTCATACTCTGCCTGATTATCATAGTATATTCCTGCGTGCTGACCAATCTTTGTTATCCAGATATCTTTGTGTTTACTTTGGCATTCATCGAATAACTTTCTCGCATCCTCAGCAAGTATTCGATCATCCTCTTCACTCCCAACAAACAGTAAATATGTGTTTTCCAACTTCCTTACAGCCTTGATTAAATCAACTTGATAAGGCTTCATACCCGTTCTGATTCTCATCCAGAACATTGTTAGATAAACCATCGGAAACGGAGGTATGCCATAGAGCAGTTTTCCATGACGACTTAATGTTTGCTGAAATGACAAAAAGGAACTTTCCGAAATGACACCATTTATATGCGGATTTTCTGAAGCTTCGAGCAAGCCAGTTGCGGATCCCATCGATACTCCCCAAACAATTATCTTATCGGACAAATCCTTGTTCTCGACTATGAAATTCACTGCTGCTCGTAAATCCAATCTCTCATAATACCCTAAAGTCGTGATCTTACCTTCGCTTCTGCCATGATTCCTGAAATCAAATGTCACAACATTGTAACCAGCTTGATGCAAAAAAGGTATGCAATCAATCCTGTCATCCATCGATGCAAATATACCATGACATAAAATAACTGTAGCTTTATTTCCATCACTTCTCACTAACCAACCTTTGATTTTAAGATTATCTTCCGTCTGGAATTCGATCTCTTTATAATCAAGCCCTAACAAGATTTGGGGATCAGTATAAGACACCTCTGATCTGAATACATTTCGAGTTATTATGGATGTGTATCTTATGGGAAGTAACACAAGAATAATAAATATGAGAATTATTAGGAGAATAATCATTCTTGACTTTTTCCTGGGTAATTTGAAAAAGGGGTTCATTATTTATTTCTGTATTCTATCTTTAAAGATTAAAAAACGAACATTGGCAAATATTTTTTTGACAAATCATCTTTTACTTTGTTTACAATACCGATTATATATACAGAAAATAATGAGTTATTGCAAATAAAATTAGGAGTTTTGAATATGTTGGAAGAAAAAATGGAACTTCTTGATGACATAAAAAAGAGATTCGAAGAAGCCTTCGACTATCTTTGACATAGATAACAAAATAAACGAGCAAACAAAACTCGAAGATTCAATGGCACAACCGGATTTCTGGAATAATCAAGATTCCGCTAATCAGACCATTGCAAAAATAAAATCTCTCAAGGCACAAACCGAACCCTGGATCAATCTCAAGCAGAAGATTTCCGAATTAGTGGAACTAACAAAGATGTCTCAGCAGGAAAATGATGCGTCGCTAAACGAAGAGCTTGTTGGCGAGATTGATTCTCTGAAAAAGACCTATGAATCACTTGAAATCAGAAGTTTGTTATCTGCAAAAGAAGATATTAACAACTGTTATTTATACATTCATCCAGGAGCTGGAGGAACAGAAAGTTGCGATTGGGCATCGATGTTGATGCGAATGTATGCGAGATGGGCTGAAGAGCATAAATACAAGGTTGCCATTGTCGACATACAGGATGGGGATGAAGCAGGCATCGCCAGAGCCACTCTTTATATCAAAGGACCATTTGCCTATGGCTATTTAAAGAGTGAAAGCGGTGTTCACAGACTGGTACGCATTTCTCCATTTGATGCCAACAAAAGGAGACACACCTCTTTTGCCTCAGTATATGCTTATCCGGAAATTGATGAGAGCATTAATATAGAAATCAACGAATCAGATTTGCGTATAGATACATTCAGGTCAAGCGGTAGAGGCGGACAACATGTCAACACCACCGATTCGGCAGTAAGAATAACACACATTCCAACAGGAACAGTAGCCACCTGCCAGAATGAACGCTCTCAGCATAAAAACAAAGCTGAAGCAATGAAGATGCTCCGATCGAAACTATACCAATATGAATTGGAAAAGAAAGAGAAAGAAATCGAGGAGAAAGAAACCCAGAAAAAAGATATAGCATGGGGTTCACAAATCCGCTCCTATACCTTTCATCCATACAATCTTGTTAAAGACCATAGAACCAATGTTGAAACAGGTAACACCATCAAGGTAATGGATGGTGACATTGATCAATTTATCGATGCATATTTGAAACAACAAATCTCAGCAACATCAAAAAAGAAAAAGAATGCAGACAAGACAAATTAGACCAATGCTAAAAAGACTGATTCTTTTAATACTATTTATAAATGTAATTTTTCGTTTATTAAATCGGAATCTCCCCTGCCAGGTACCTGAGCAATACTATGCTGGCATCAGAGTCTCACGAATTCCATTTTCGACCTTTCCCGAGCCCAATTATTTTTCATCTGTTAGTCGAAGAATTGCCAGCTATATCGATGATGCTCAACCCTGTCTGATCTGGATTGTCGGTATATACTGGGGTGGTGGTGATATGGGATTGAACTTCCCAAAACCCGATGATGATTCCTACCCATACATACATTTTTCATCATACGATCAAAACGAAGATTATCTGGACTATTTCGATGAAGAGAACATTAAGATTTGGATTCAGGTGGAGCCTGGAGATGCTGATATTCAGACCTTGATCGACCTATGTCTCAATCGTTACAAGCATCATCCCTGCGTGATGGGATTTGGAATTGATGTAGAATGGTATAGAACAACACAGGTATCGAATGGAAAAGCTGTAACAGATACAGAGGCAACGGACTGGCGTCAATGGGTCAAGGCACACAATCAGGACTATCGACTTTTCCTAAAACACTATATGCAGAGCAAGATGCCACCAACAGTTAGAGAAGATATTCTCTTTGTTGATGACAGTCAAATTTTCAACAATTTGACACAGATGGTAAATGAATTCAAAAGTTGGGGAACGAAATTCAGTCCTGCCGAAGTTGGATTTCAATTTGGCTATCCTGCGGACAGACCCTGGTGGAGTTTATACAACGAGCCTGCAAGAACTCTGGTCAGCACCTTACACGACAATGTCCCAAATGCCTCAAGCTTTTTCTGGGTAGATTTCACGATTCAGGAAATCTTCCCTTATGCCTTATCGACCGATTTCCAATCCTGGTACTGGTATAAATAAGTAATAATTTAATAAGACCTTTGAAAATAAAACCAATGTGTCATTCCCGCGAAAGAGGGAATCCAGTTATTAAGAAAATTATTATTCGATAATTCTCCTGTAGAGGCAATGTCACTCTAAACCTTGTGTTGAACTTGATTCAGTATTAGTTCGGAATCTCATTAGATGCTAAGACAAATATCTCAGGGATTCTGTGGATTCAGCATCTTTCAGTTTAATATAAAACAATTATCGCTATCAATCACAAACATTTTTTTCTTCTAATACATTTTTGAGAAAAGTCGTATAGTGCAAATATTTCAGATATCTCTATTTGACACACAAGAAAACTATGACTTCTTACTGCATATTACATATTGAAGACAGCTAGCACCCTATGTTCAACGTGCAAAAACAAATAAATAATTCACGTTTAGGCCATGCGATCTCTATTGGGATGATCAACATGATCATAGCGTTCACTTGGCTCTTTAGGTTCCGATCGTTCAATTTCACGCTTGATCTTCTCATTACGCATGCGTTCTAGTTCTTTCTCTTCACCTTTATTCAAAGGCTTTGACTTGAAAATCTTGCGAACTACTCCAAACAATCCCATGATTCTCCTCCTTATTTCTTATTTTTCATCCAACGACCCGCATCACCAGTGGCACTAATGAATTTACCGCGTCAGCACCGCCGTGGGTCTCGCCATCTAGCGAATGCAATTGTTTCGTGAAATTTTACAGGATTATCCCAATCCAATTCCCATCGGTGTCAAAGCGAAGAATTGGATCTTGCCTAGTTGAAACAAAGTAGCCAATCCAATCTAAATTGTTGTCAAAAACTATCTGTATTTTTCTTCCATTAACCATCTCGTTAGTAATTATTATATTTCTTATTACTT
>CAZYWQ010000065.1:0-10452 GCA_964651675.1 uncultured Candidatus Sumerlaeota bacterium
CTCCCCTCAGTTGTCTCTGAACGAACTCCCCTAGAATTTTATATTCTTCCTAAGTACCGTCCTATTTTTGATAAAGGGCTAAGGAGAGGAAGGCAAATGGATCTTTCTCAAACAATATTCGAGATTGTTAAATAGGTGTTTGTATTACATAATATTCTGGCTACGCTAAGACCATTCGGCAAAATGAGGTAAGGTAAAAACAAACATGAATTCCGTTCATCTGCAACTGTTCTGTGATGAAATAAAAGAATCTGTTCTTCGGAATCCTTATGGAGAAAACGAAACATGAGTATACCTTGGCATCTTGATAGTCCCAACATACATGAAAAGCGAGCTTATCGAGAATCTGCTGGACAGGAGGTGTGGCAATCCTGTTCCCAGGAAATGGGGCAAATGCTTGCCTTTATGTGAATTCCATGAAAAGAACGACAAAGAAGTTCATTATCAAGAGCTAGGCAGAGCGGACATCTTCCATATCGCTTCGAGATGGTTAGACTTTTTTCTTGCTGATAGGAGCCTTACCTACTTCTATATCCTCGGGATTAACTTCTCGCGGCTCAACTTCGATTTCTTTGGAGAGGTAAAGGGCGCAGAGAGATACTACCGCATATACAACAGGTTCTTTCGAATGGCCTTGCAGAAGTCAGTGAAGAGTTACTTCTCCTCTTACAACAATATCATGATCGATAAAATCTTCCACGATAAGGGTGATATAGCAGAATACGAAATTTTCCCATGGCATACAATCTATCGGCTCGGAGTAGAGGATGACAAGCTTCGGTTTCGATGCTGCGAATTGGAATTCATTGATTCCAATCATCACATATCCGAAGTTTTAGATTCACACCTGATTCAATATATTGATCTCCTACTAGGATTAACCTATAACTGCTTGCACGCTTCCGCTACACACGATAAGGTAAAGGAATTAACCTTGAGGATATCCGGGGTCGTACATAGACTCATTAATGCCCCAAGCAATGTTCGTAGCTCATACAGATATGTGAATCGCTTGTGCGTCGACTTCTTTCCGAAGCATTGCATCGGTACGGAGCATGACTTGAGCAGTCGATGTTTAAGACTTGATTCGTTCTATAAAAAAAGACCGCTTACAATCTACGACTTACATCAGCCAGATTTGTTTGACATATGATCGATATAACCCAAAGTGATCCGCCTTGCATTTAACTCTTTTCATGCTTCCACAGTCCTATTTTTTATTTGTGGTTATGTAAAACAGAGGCTTTTTCTCATAAAAAACCTGACAAAGAAGGAGGGGGGAGGGGGATTTTTGAAAATCCTTTTGGGGACAGGCCCGCCTCCATGCGGGCCTAATCTTCGAATCGGGGACAGGGATGTCCCCGATTCGGCCTCCCTTGCCTTTCTCTATTAAGTCGTTCAGAAAGCGAAGTTCTAACTCCTGCTCATCCCTCCCTTTTCACCTTCACCATCTTCCCCACAGCATAAGAGCCAAAATGGTAAATCCCGTTTGCCTCTAAAAACACTCCCACCACCAGAATGATGAGCTTGACCCAAATTCTAAGTTTAACTCACTCTTGGGTAACGCGAAATAACCAGCTTTTACCATCGTCTTTATATTTTTCTTTTATTGATTCTATTTCGTTTTTAATAGATAAAAAGGTATTTACAATATCGGGATCGAAATGATTACCTTTTCCTTTATTAATAACTTCAAGGCTTTTTTCTAACGAAAATGGTTCTTTTCTATAAGGTCGTTTTGAAGATACAGCATCGAAAACATCAGCAATTGCTGTGACTCGCCCTGACAATGGTATCTCGGTATTCTTAAGACCATTTGGATATCCACTCCCATCCCACTTTTCATGATGAGTGAGGGCAATAGCCTCTGCAAGTTTAACAAATTCTGTTTGTGAACCTTCCAATATTTTTCCTCCGATGATTGTGTGCTTCTTCATAACTTCCCACTCTGTGGAATCAAGTTTACCTGGTTTTAGGAGAATTTCATCAGGAATTCCGATCTTTCCCACATCATGCATAGGTGAAGCATAGAGGATGCCTTCTACATCTTTTTCTTCCATGCCCATCTTCCGATAAACAGCCGCTGCATAATAACTCATGCGCTGAATATGCTCACCTGTATCCTCATCCCTGTATTCAGAAGCGCGCGAAAGACGATAGATAGTTTCAAGAGAAGCATCCTTTATCTGTTTTGTCCTAATCTTAACTTCATTCTCAAGCTCTTTTTTATCGTTACGCATATGATCATAATAAGCTTTAACCTCAAGGAGCGTTCTGACCCTGGTCCGCAATTCAGCTATGTCTATAGGTTTACTTAGAAAATCATCAGCACCTGCTTCAAGGTATTTTATGCGGTCTTCCACATCTTTCAAGCCAGATAATATTACAATGGGGATGATTTTAGTTTCTTCACTCTTTTTCAATTCTCTGGTAACCTCTAATCCATTCATACGAGGCATCATAATATCAAGCAAAATAACGTCAGGAGGATTATTTCTTACCTTCTCTATTGCTTCAACCCCATCTTTGGCAAGTATTACCGTGTAATTCATATGAGCAAGTGCCGTCTCTATCAGCAGTAAATTTTGTACTTCATCATCAACAACGAGTATTTTAGGTTTCGACTCCATGCCTTTACCTTCTTTAAATTTTATATATTTGATCGATCTCTAACGTTTTACAATCCCATTTCATCATAAATAAATTATTCTTTATCCAAAACCTCCCTCACAGTACGTAATAGCAGAGAAGGTGCAAACGGTTTTTGCAGAAAATTAATCCCTTCCTCTAGAATACCATGATGTACAATGACATTATCCGTATATCCTGAAGTAAATAGTACTTTGATGTTCGGATTCTTAGCAGTTATTTTCTCTGCTAATTCCCTGCCATCCATCCCCGGCATTATAGCATCTGTTAGTAAAAGATTGATCTGATCTTTATACTGATCAAAAATTGCGAGCGCTTCTGGACCATTGCTCGCCTCCAAAACTGTATACTCGTTATCTTTCAATACTAAATTAATCATATCTCTTACAATCATCTCATCTTCTACTACCAATACTGTTTCAGTTCCTTTAAGAGACTCAATGAACTTTTCCGCTTTCTTCTTCGTAATAGCAACTTCTTCAACGCTTGGTAAATAGATCTTAAAGGTTGTTCCCTGCCCTGGTTCACTGTATACCCAAATATTCCCACCACTTTGCTTGACGATACCATAAACCATTGCCAATCCTAATCCTGTGCCGCCCTTTTCTTCTTTTGTTGAAAAAAAGGGCTCAAAAATGTGTTCCTGTGTCTCTTTATCCATTCCAATCCCATTATCACTAACTGCAAGCAATACATATTGGCCTGGTTGTACTGATATGTGGTTTTTCGTATATTCCTCATTAAGATAAATATTTTGTGTTTCTATTGTAAGTTTACCCCCCTTTGGCATTGCATCTCGGGCATTAACTACGAGATTCATTAAGATCTGTTCCATCTGTGCAGGATCTGCTTTAATTCTTCCAAGGTCTTTATTGAGATTGGCTACTAACATAATGTCTTCACCGATAAGACGCCGAATCATCTTCTCTAATTCATTAATCAACGCATTTAGATTCAACACCACCGGCTTCAGTATCTGCTTACGGCTAAATGCAAGAAGCCGTTGTGTTAGTAAAGCAGCTCTCTGTCCCGCTTTTTTTATTTCTTCAAGATATTGGCGATTAGGATCATCTTCTTTTGCCCGCATTAACATATAATCTGCAAATCCAATAATACCAGTGAGAGCGTTATTGAAATCATGAGCAACTCCGCCTGTCAATCTCCCAACAGCCTCCAGCTTCTGTGCCTGTTGTAGCTGTTTCTCAAGCTGAGCCTTTTCAGTAATGTCTCTGACCATTGAAAGCACACCAATTACAGTTCCATCTTTTTCTTTTAAAGGTGTATTAGTCCACTCACATAGTATTTTACGGCCATCCTTTATTATATTTTCATTAGTGCTATGGGCTGTCATGTCACCTTCAAGCAAACGTTTCCATACATTATCAACATGTGATTTAACGCTATTCTCTACAATAAGATCATAAGGATACCTGCCCATAGCTTCTTCTTCAGTGAATCCAAAAATTCTTTCGGCCGCAGGATTCCATGTTTGGACCTTAAAATCGGTATCCCACAGGATTAACCCGAGAGGCATTCTATCTATTTGTAGCTGGAGCCTCTCTTGTAATTTCCTTGTTTTCCGTTCTGCATTTTTTGCTTGCAGTGCTGATACTTCTGCCTGTTTTTCTGCATCCTTGGATGCTTCAATACTCTTAATTAGCTTTAGTGTCATTTTATTAAAAGTCTGACCCAGAATACCAATTTCGTCTTTTGATTTAAGTTCCACCTTTTGCGAAAAGTTGTTTTCACTTATTCTTTCTGCTACCTTTGTGAGTTCAACAATCGGTTTTGTGAAAGTTTTAGACATAAAGAAAGCTAAAACCCCTAAAACAGTTATGTAAAAGGCGAAATTAATTACCATTATGAGATTTAATGTGGACATCGATGCAAAGATTTCTGACTTATCTATTTTAACTGCAAGACCCCAGTCTACATTTTCAATGTATCTTGTAACTGCAATAACAGGTTTTCCTCTGTAATCCACAGTATCTGTAAAAACCCGCTCTTCTTTCATTAAAGCTTTAATAACAGGGTTATTTACTGTATCTTTTGGAATAGCCTTATTTAGAGCAGCAGTTTGATCAAATCTTAAAGGTGTAATAAATAAAGCATCGCCGTTTTCATTTCTTCTTGCTATAATAGTCTCGCCTGTTTTTCCAAGGCCAGAATAATCTCTTACTAGAGAAAGCAGAATATCTGCTTTTGATTTGATTACTACTACACCAAGAAGCTTCTTTTCTAAATGAAGCGGTCCACAAAGATATGCTCTCAAGGTGTGGTCTTCTTGAATAAAAAATGCATCAACAACATTTTCTTGCTGTGCCCTTATAAACAACTCTATATTTGGAAACATTGTACCAATTTTGTTTGGATTTGTTGAAGCTACTATCTTGCCATCCAGCGTTAGAACACTTATTTCTCTAAAATCAATTATTGAATAAAGCGCATCTGATAGTATTTTATTCATCTTTTCTTGATGTTGGCTGTCAGGATCATTTATGTATTCGTTTAAGCTAAGCCGTAGCTGCGTTCTGCTAGCAACCAATTTTAATCTCTCTAGATTATTATTAATTATAGATACGATTCTGTTCTCCTGAATTGATGCAATAGATTCAAGCTGATTGATGACTTGATTTGTTAGAATTCTCTTCATGGAGATATAAAATGATACGCTAATTAATGAGAAAGGCAGTATAGCGACCAATAAAGTTACCATTAAGGATTTTATTCTTATTTTCATATATATTTATCCTTCTCCATAACACTATACTCTTAAGATTGTATAATATGCAGATTAATTATATTTATTAATATATTATCGTCCAAGATATATCACATTTCAAATTTTGTTATCTCCGTGAACCCTGTTAAGTGTGTCTTGACTTTTTGAAAAACAGAGAAAGAAGGGATATATTATTTAATGGGGAACTAAATAACACTATGGAGGTCCATATGAGCAAGACAGAGGAAAGATTAGAGGACCTTGAATACAAAGTACATGAGCTCAGAGAGGAAATAAACGTCAACTATGGACATATATCAGAGATATTGCATCTCTTGAAAAAGAAATTCCCAGCTGAGTTTGAACCCAGTGCAGGCGTTCATTTAAAGGATCAAAAAAGAGGGGTATAATATAAGAGTTTAGGTAGCGGCTCTATACTAAAATAAGTATCTATGTGATATGATTATATTATAGAGATTATTATTAATCTTTCTACAGTTATCTTAAATCAACTCTTATATAAACCCATCCTCTTGACAAATAAGATAAATGGTCAAATAATTATATTGAGCTTTAGAATCGATAGATATCATAATTTCAGTTCTATTTGGTATATTCGCATTGCCTGGATCTGGTTCTATTATCTGATCAAGCATACGATTGATTGGGGAGAGAAGAAAAAAATTAATCGCTGATTATCTTTAACACTTGGGAATACTATGGAGTTGCCATTGACCTTCGAAAATTTATTAGATTTATATGATGAAAAACCAGTAATCAAAAGCCTCATCCAACTACTCATCCCTTCTAAAATAGCTACTATTGTAGACAATTTCTTAACACCTATAATACAAAAAATGCATAAAGAACGTACGAAAACTTTTTTTGATGAACTTGCAACGGGTAAAATAATATTAACACATGAACTGATCCAATCTGAAGAATTTTTACACTGTTACTTTGCAACAGCTAAAGCAGCACAAAAGACTTACAGGAGAGAAAAAATTAAGTGTTTCTCAAGACTTTTAAAATCGTCAACCCTACCCGACACCTTTTCTAGTATAGATGAATATGAGGAGTTTTTAGGGGTATTGGATGAGTTATCATATCGAGAAATATTGATTCTCTCAACCTTATACAGATATGAAACCAGAATGCCATTATCAGCTAAGTATGATGAATATCGGAGAGCCAAATACTTCTGGAAAGATTTTATTGATGAAATCATAGAAAATAATAAAATTGGAATTCGAGAAGACGAGATCCACTCAATCCTTACCCGTATGAGTAGAACCGGTTGTTATGAACCTATGATAGGACTCGGCACTTCAGGGGGGAAAGGAAAATTAACACCATTATTCTACCGATTGATTAAATACATCCAGGAAGAATCAGATATGGATCTTTCTTGAAGGGCGGTCCAGAGAGGCAATATGCCGTGTAAGGTGTGCAGGCAGCCGACGTTGTTACATTAAAAAACAAGATAAATAAATGAGGATTCATGTGTTAAAATTATGTGTAAAGTATATTGACCAGATATAGAATTAACTTATAATAGACTTTAATCTATTTAGTCAAGAAAAGTGGAATTAACTTTTCTTTGGTAACATATAACCAAAGGAGATGCATTCAGGATATATTTGTCCTTATAAATTGGAGTTTATGATGAAACTTACTGGAAAAAAACTTATATTGTTATTTTTATATGCCCCAACTAACGGTGATAAAGTGAATATACCGATTGCAGGAAGAACAAGATTAATGAAGATGGGTTTCTTATTTCAAAAAGAAATTTTGAAAGACTTTGAAAAGGACAGAACCTTTGAAGATATCACTTTACCCGAATATTTTGCATGGAAATATGGACCATTTTCCAGGGATTTCTTAAATGACCTAGAGTTTCTTATAAACCAAGATTACATTAGTGTACAGAGTAGCAATGAGCAAATGGCAACAGAATTGAATGAAGCAGAATTCTGGGAATACAATTTTTGGATTGAAGATATGGATGAATTCTATTCGCAAGAATATAAAGAGGAGGTTTTTACTCTTTCCGAAAAAAAAGGGAAACCAAAGGCAGAGGAAATCTGGAATATGCTTTCAGAGAACCAGCAAAAAAATTTAATAGAATTTAAAAAGGTATTAAATCAAGCATCATTAAGCAGAATTTTGGAGTATGTTTATAAAAAATATAAGAAAGAAGGCTATGTCGATGAATCCATTATTAGAGAAAGGTATCTTTTATAATGGAAATAGTGGGATATATACTTGGCGGTTTAAATGCGATTTTTGTAATAATCGTTGCGATAAATCGGAAAATCGATGACATCTTATTAGAAGCAAGATCGATGATTAAAGAGGAGTTCAAGTTGGCTTATCATGAGTTTGCTAACACTTCTGCTGCTGGAGCAACAAATCTTGAAAGGCTCGATATGAGTGTAAATCGATTAAAACGTTTGCATTGTGCAAGTATCTCTGACTTACTGAAAATCAAATCAATTGAGTGGTGTTGCAATCATATAATTTCGTTTGCAATTATTGCCATCATTATTATAACAATTTCAATCAGTGTTGGCCATTTTGCTATCGATGAAAGCAACAACACATTACAAATTCTTTTAATAATCGTTATCCCATTCATTCTGTTTGTTGTAAATTTAGTCATTCTTGGAACTATTCTTAAAAACGAAGGCTATCTGAAAAGAGTAATTGATCGATATAAGAAACTAGAATATTAAATATGAATGAAAAGGCTATAGTAAATGCTGTTGTTGACTCATTAAAAATCAAGGGATTTAAAGTATCAACGGAAATCGCGAATATTTATCGCAGTGCTGATATATGTGTCCTTGATAACAATGGGAAAGTCTGGGTTATCGAATGTAAAGTATCTAATATTGGACGTGCTATCCAGCAGACTAAGGTTCATAAGCTTTCAGCTGATAAAGTCTTTATTGCGACTTTCTACAAGAAAACACGTAACGAAACACTTCGAAAAATTAGAGAAGCAGGTGTAGGTTTACTTTATGTTATGTCAGACGGTACTGTAAGCAAACCTATTGAAGAGCCGAAACAAAATAAACCTTGGAGTCTAGCACGTGATAGACTTTTACAGAGAATAATGGATACAAAATAATGGCTACACATATCTATCATTACAATACACATGCAGAGAAGCGCTTCTTCCTTGGACCGGAGCATCATGAATTGTATGACATGATTGCTTTAAATGGTAATATAGTATCTCATACTACAGCAGGGATAGCTGGTTTTATTGCAACTGCTGGAAAGGACTTTTATATAAATCCACAAACATGTGCTTTTCAACACGCTACAATCCATCTGAAAAGAGATGTAAGTGATAAAAAAATAGGTGAGAAACCACGATATGAATTCAAACCATCTATAATAAAATTGGCAACAGAAAGATTAGGAGGAGCTTTTTCTGACGTAATTAGCTTAGATAGGCCGATTAAACCGGCGGTTTTTTTAAATAATGATGGTCATATACGTGATGAAGCTATTGACGCGGTTTGTAATAAAGTCGGAGAATTCCAACTAAGAACAATGATTGATGAGCTTGATGAGGAGGCAAGAGAATTCATAGGAGATTATTCTAACTTACAACCGAAATTTTTAATAGCACCTTATTTTTATCTCTCACCTCATAATTGGTTGGAATGGCTTAAAATCAATATAGCGTGTTACCAAAGAACAAAATCCATTTTTAGAGAGTTGCCGATATACTTATGTTTAGTAGTTTCGAAGGAAGTATTACATAATCATGATGTTATTATTGATGAGATTTCAAAAGTAAAGCCTGATGGAATTTTATTATGGATTGATGAACTTATTGAAGAAACATTATTAGAATCTGAAATTAAAAAATATATTCAATTTTTACAAGGGTTAAAACAGAACACCGAAACTATATATAATTCTCATGGAGGTTATTTGTCCAATTTACTATGTCATACTCAAATTGGACCGCTTTTAAATGGGGTAGGACATGCTATGAACTATGGCGAACATAGACCGATAATTCCAATAGGTGGTGGAATTCCAATGGCCCGCTTTTATTTATACTCAATTCACTCAAGACTTCGTTTCGGTGATGCAGCAGGGATAATAACAGCCAAAGGGTGGCTTGATTCGACGACTAAATATAGAAAAAATGTATGTAAGTGTCATCAGTGTAAAGAATTGATTGAAGAAAAAGGGTCAGTTGAGCTGGCTTTCGATGGATATGGACAAAGCAATCCAGTTACTATTGCTAGACGATCGGGAACAATAGTGGCATTAGAGTATCCAACCAGAGAAGCAAGGCAAGCAGCAATACGTCACTACCTTTATAACAAAGCAAAAGAATTTGACGATATTCATCACAAAAATTTTAATGAGCTAGTAGGATACCTCAAGAATACATATGATGAAATAACTTTAGACTTGAGTGAGGATTATGTTTCACATTTGCTAACATGGCACAAAGTACTATCCGATATCCCCATAACAAGTTGAATTAGGACTTGAAAACTAATGCAAAAATACACAGGCATCTACAAAAAGGGTACCTGTATGTTATTAGTCGATTTGATTTTTTGAATCTTATCTTATATATAATAACCTGCTTATTTATAACTAATTTCTTGATGAATAGAATAAATACGTTTTTTTTATATTGTCTGTAAGTTAATTGGCGACTGAGATACTTGCATTGTCGGCGATTGTGGTGCCGATTACTCAGGCGATCAAGAAATGGCTAAAGGCAGAAGGAACCACTGCGCTCATTATCTCCTCGGTTGTTACGATTCTCCTATCTCTGTGGAGAGTCCTCTCGGTACAACCCTATGACTGGGTCAAGCTCATTATACTGGTGGTGGGAGTGTTTTTAGAGGCGAACGGGATTTATCACTTCGGTTCCTATGCGGTTGGGAAGATGGTGAAGAAGGTAGGGTAAAGGATGTAGAGAGAGAACAGACTCGGGGAACATCGTAGAGTAGACTGGAGCCTAATATGAGGTGGTGGTGTTACGGCTGCCTCGTATTCTTAACGTCGGTACGGGCGAGGACTTCCCGATCCAA
>CAZYWQ010000066.1:0-10267 GCA_964651675.1 uncultured Candidatus Sumerlaeota bacterium
ATAAGGTTATAATATGTATGCCATCAGGAATGAGTGAAGAGCGGAAGAAAGCAATGCGAGCTTATGGCGCAGAAATAGTCGAAACACCAGGAGCAGAAAGCGATGTTGACCTTGTATTGAAAAAAGTAAAGAAAATGACCCGCGAGAATCCTTCGGAATATCTTTTCATCGACCAATTCAATAATAAACAAAATGCGACAGCGCACTATTTGACAACAGCAAAAGAAATCTGGAAACAGACAAAAGGGAATTTCGATGCCTTTGCAATCACTCAGGGAACAGGCGGAACAGTTTCCGGTGTCGCAAAACTAACAAAGAAGAAAAAACCAGCAATAAAAATCTATGCTATCGAACCTGCTGAATGCCCATTATTATCACAGCGAAAGTGGGGTTCGCATAGGATCGAAGGAATCGGAGACGGTTTTATTCCGAGAGTGCTTGATGTGAGTCTTCTTGATGGTGTAATTACCGTAAATAGTGAAGAAGCAATCGAGATGGCAAAAAGATTGGCGAGAGAAGAAGGGATTTTTTGCGGAATATCCAGTGGAGCTAATATAGTTGGCGTATTTAAATTGTATAAGAAGCATCCTGAATTCAAAACAATTGTAACGATGATAAATGATCACGGATACAGATATTTTTCGACACCATTATGTGGAGAAGACAAAGAGATTGAAATCCCTGAGCGAGACCATCCGATGAGCGTTCATACTCAGAAAAACCTCGATAAACATCAGGGCAATTGGGATGTTATTAATTAAAAATTCCATTATGTTAAGTTTGTAGCAGTCGCATTTATGCGACATAAATGTCGTGTTACAATTTCCAAAAATATAAACATCTAAAAGGTAGTTATTATGAATCAATCTGACATCAGAAAAATCATCAAGCTTGCAAAATCAAACGAGAAAAATATGGTCGCATTCCTGAGAGATATGATTGCTCTTCCTTCACCAAGCTGTGAAGAGAAGAAAGTTGTCAATCGAATTGTCAAAGAGATGAAAAGTCTCAAATATGACGATGTCTTTGTAGACAAATTTGGCAATGTGATTGGCAGAATAGGATGTGGCAAAAAGAAAATTCTTCTCGATTCACACATCGATACAGTAGGAGTAACTGATCCTGAAATTTGGAAATTTCATCCCTTTAAAGGAGCTGTGAAAAATGGAATAATTTATGGCAGAGGTGCTTCGGATAATAAAGGTTCTATGTCTCCTATGGTCTATGCCGGAAGCATAATCAAAAAAATAAATCCCAATCCACCGTTCACGCTGTATGTAGTCGGTTCCGTTCAAGAAGAAGATTGCGATGGATTGGCGCTGGGATATGCCGTGACGAAAACTTTAAAAAATATCGACTGTGTGGTCTTGGGTGAATGCACAGATTTGAACATAAACATCGGTCATCGCGGCAGGATGGAGATTATTCTGCGTACCGAAGGGAAATCTGCTCATGCAAGTAAGCCTGAGAGAGGAATCAATGCCGTTTCGAAAATTGCTCCGATAATTAGTAAGATCGAACAATTGAATAAATCTTTAAGGAAAGACAAATTCTTAGGGAAAGGATCTGTTGCAGTTACAAAGGTTGATTGCAAAACAGATTCGTTGAATTGCATTCCTTATGAAAGCTCTGTTTATCTCGATAGAAGGCTCACAAAGGGAGAAAATAAAAAGTCTGCAATCGAAGAACTCAAAAAAATCACAAAAGGAGCAGGAGTAAAAATCGAGATCCCCATTTACGATAGACCAAGTCATACAGGAATGGTAATCAAACAGGAAAAATATTTCCCGACCTGGTTACTGGAAAAGACACATCCGCTTGTTCAGTCAGCTAAAAAAACTTACAAGCTTGCATTCAATAAAAATCCGAAGATTAGTAAATGGATATTTAGTACGAATGGTGTTTCGACGATGGGTAAATATCGAATTCCTACGATCGGCTTCGGACCGAGTTCAGAGAAGTATGCTCATACGATGAACGACCAATGCAGAATAAACGATCTTATCGTTTCGGCAATTTTTTATTCCTTATTTCCTTTCATTTATTCGGATAAATAATATTAAAATGAAAATAGTAAAAACAGAAGCTATCGTAATAAAAGAAATGAACTACAGCGAATCGAGTAAGATTGTTACTCTATTTTCGCTCAAGAAAGGAAAAGTCCGAGTCATCGCAAAAGGCTCAAGGAGAATCAAAAACAAATTCTCAAACGCTGTGAATCTATTTAATTACCTTAAGATTATCTACTATGAGAAAGAAGGCAAGGAGCTATATACCTTATCAGAAGCGGATTTGATCGAATCATACAGTAACATTCAATCGGATGTTAAGACATTTGCGTATGCTTCACTTTTTGTAGAAATTATTGACAGAGGAACAAGTGCTTTCGATTCAAACTCCTATATTTTTTATTTGTTGCTGAATTATTTGCAGACCATTAACAAATCAAAAAAACCTCAAGAAATAACCACACTCTTCCTGATTAAATTCTTATCCTTGATAGGTATACAGCCGATTTTAGACCATTGCGTAAAGTGTGGGGCCAGAGAAGTAATGAACATAATGGATATTGCTGGTGGAGGATTAATATGTGGAAGATGCAAAGAAAAAAATAAATCTTATGAGCGGATGAATGAAGGAATGGTGAAAACTATGCAAAAAACAATCGATGAAAAAATACCACGACTCACAATCCTGAAAGTACCCGAAAAACAATTACAGAAGCTTTCCAATATTTTGATGAAATACTATTCATATCACCTCGAAGGCAGTTTTAAGAGCTTGGAATTCTTGAAGAAGTTGTAGTATAAAATGCCGAAAGTAAAACAACTCAAATTTATGTGCATAAACCAATAATAAAAAAAGCAGATGCTTGATGCATCTGCTTTTTCTATATCTAATAATTATATAAATCAGTAACTGCAAAAACAATATCAGCGTTTAGAGAATTGGTATCTTGCTCTGGCAGCTCTTCTGCCATATTTCTTTCTTTCTTTCATCCTTGGATCACGGGTTAAAAATCCGCCTTTTTTAAGAGCTTCTCTAAACGATGGATTAATCTGCAACAAGGCTCTCGCAATCCCATGCCTGATAGCACTTGCCTGTCCAGTATAACCACCACCACTGACATTTACCAGAACATCATATTTTGACACTGTATGAGTCTCTTTGAGAGGTTGTTTGATAATCATCTCCAACAAAGGTTTTTTACCAAAATAATCTTCAAAAGGCTCTCCATTAACAGTTAACTTACCTTTACCAGGACGAAGATAAACTCTTGCAATAGATGTTTTCCTCCGACCCGTTCCATAATATTGCTCCATCTTTTTAATTGTTGACCTCCAGTAATTTCTTTATTTTATCTCTTATATTGGGCGAGGAAACCTCGCTCCTACAGTTTATCAATTCTATTACAATAAAAATCAGATCTTAATCGGTTCAGGATTTTGTGCCTGATGCTTATGTTCTGTTCCTGCAAAGAGTCTGAGTTGAGTCATTTTCTGTCTGCCCAATTTATTATGTGGCAGCATACCCCAGACAGCAAGTTTCAGCAATTCCGTCGGTTTTTTCTGATGTAATTTTTCCGCAGATATTGACTTTATACCACCCGGATAACCTGAATGGTGATGGTACATTTTATCCTGCCATTTATTGCCAGTTAGTTTAATTTTATCAGCATTGATTACTACGATATAGTCTTTCAAATCCAAATGAGGTGTATAATCAGGACGATGTTTGCCTCTTAAGATGTTGGCGATTTTAGTCGCAACTCTTCCCAAAACTTTTCCTTCAGCATCAACGAGATACCACTTTTCTTTTATATCATCTTTCTTCGGAATATAGGTCTTCTGCATCTTAGTAAACTCCTTAAAAATGTGCCGTAGTGTTATAATTGAGACTATTTTTCTGTGTCAAGTAAAAAAACCAAGCTAAATCTTGTGATATAAGTTAATATATAAGTCTATATCCAATAAATATGAAAGATTTTACCAAAAATTAGGATCGATTCTTATTTAAAATCCCATCTTCTAAATGCGTAAACATTGCCATCGTAAGCACCTACGAAAAGCCATTTACCGACTATGGTTGGTGTAGAAAGAATCGGGACTCCAATAGTGAATTCCCATTTTTTCTCACCTGTGTTTATGTCGAGGGCATAAAGTTTGCCATCTCCACTTCCAAAATAGACATTTTCCCCACTAATTGTGGGTGAAGATAACAAAGAACGATAATCTCGATTATATGCAGCGCATCTGAAAATCGATTTCCCTGTATTGAATTTCCAGAGTATCTCCTTTTTCTCGTGATTAATTGCATACATAGTTCCGTCTGATGAGCCAGTTATGACAATATCATCTTTTACAGCAGGAGTCACTGAGCTCCAGTTATTACCATCTAGTAGCATTTCATACTGCCAGAGAATCTCGCCATTTTCTAACGAAGCTATGCAGAACTTTCCCTTTATATCATTAAAAAACACCTTTTTGCCCTGAATTGTTGGTGAACTATGAACACCTAAAACATCGCATCCCCAGAGTGTTTCTCCTGTCTCGGAATCCATCGCATATATACCATGCCATTTCTTATCGATTGAAAGCCAGTTGCTACCGTTTAAAACTTTACCATCCGCAGAAGCTGGTGAACAGTAAGACGAAATCCAATCTGCACCATCGGTATTATGCCAGATCTCCTCACCAGTAGCAGGATTCAAAGCGGCAAACCATTTTGAATTCCCAACGAATAATTTATCATCAGCTATCATTGGCGCACCATATAACCATCGGAAGTAAGGATCACCACAATCATAATACCAGATTTCTTTGCCTTTTATAGCATCAAATGAATGTACTCGACCACCCATTTCCTGTGCGATTATTTTATCTTCATTATAGACAGAACAATGATTAATAGCCGAATCAGTCTGAGCAAACCAGAGTCGTTTACCAGTATATGCATTCAGGGCTAACAGACCATTTTTATTCAATCCATCACGATCCTTTACTCCGATAAATAATTCATATCCAGCGATTATCGGTGAAGAGAAATCGATGAATCCACCCGAAGGAGCTATCCACTCAAGATGCAGAGGTAATTTGATGGCACCTTCCGCACAGCCTGAATGTGTTGGACCACCCATAAACGCTGTCCAGTTCTTATCAATTCTCTGGACATATTCAGGATCATAAAAAGAGGATTTAACCTTAAATTTCTTTGGTTGGAAATCTATTGCAGGATCAGTTTTCAATGAAATCGTATAATCCCCGGGCCAAAGGTCTTTAATAGGCTTCTCAGAGCACCAGGATAATGGACTCTGCTTCATCAACTCGACTTCTCTCGTAACATATTTACCTTCGATAGTTGCCGTGATTTTCACGATTGGTTTTTTTGTGTTAAAAGCATCAACCCAGACTGAAAGCGGTTTCTCGGCAATTATTAATGAGCTTTCTGCTGGAGAGACAATTTGCAAAAAGTTATCAACTCCATTTGGACGAAACTCAGTGCTGAATTGTTTACCTTTAACAGTTACCATTAGGAATCCACTGGGACTCAAATCAATTCCACCCCACATTATAGGAGGAATATTATAACACAGAACATCTTCATACCGCGTTATTTTAGAGCTATGCCAATGACCCGAAAATACAGCATCAATGCCCCATTCAGCATATTTCTTAGAGGCTTCTTCGTAAGGTGGATAATGTTGAAATATCAGAATCTTCTTTCCCTTTGCCAATTTTTTCAGATCCTGTTGAATCCACTCTTCCTCATAAGGATTATCAATCGTGTTACTGAGAATGAGAAAATGAAATGCACCATGATTAAAAGAATAATAATCCGGACCCAAAAAACGATTATATTGAAGAGCACGATCTTCCCCTTTACAACGGTCGTGATTCCCAGCAACATTAAATATAGGAATCTGGCTTTGGGTGGTTCTATCAGTATATGTTTCGAATTGACTTGTGTAATCGCCCCTATTGACAAGGTCACCTGTAGCAATTATGAAGGAAGGCTTTGGTTCACATTCAGCAAGTTCCTTAAGGGTATTTCCCCATATCTCCATATCGTCTTCACTGTTGATATGGATGTCCGTTATTTGAGTAAACACAAACTCCTTTTCTTCCTTTTTAGAAAAGCGTTTCAGGGGAATCTCGACTTTAATTTCTTCTGTTTTATCAAGGAGTGAACAATAAAAGTTCGGTCGCTTTTCAAAACCATTCGGAATACAAACAAAAACATATTTCGCCTTCTTATCAGAATTATCGAAACTAAAACTTCCATCTTTCTTTGTAAAAACAATTGTTTTACCATCACTTACTGGAATTTTTGCTAATGGTGATTCATCCTCATCCTTTTCCCCATTATCGTTCAAATCCTCGAATACTATACCATTAATTGGGTATTGATAGTATACAAAAGATTGATCGGAACTAACTGGTTCTGCATAAACAATATTAATAACTGTTAGTAACAGAAATGTACACAACAAACAAAAACGAAAATTAATAAATTTTGTAGACTGCATAATGAAAAAATTCTTTGAAGCGATTAATCTTCTCATAATCTCCCTCATATCAATTTTTAAATCTCTGAATAGAAAAATAATTATTTAAACAAAACGAAAAGAACAAGATTTATTTTGTGATAATTAGAAAAAGAAAAATATAATAACAAGTTTCTCATAAAAATGACTTGTGCAATTAGGCAATTATTAGTTAATATTTTTAGCTAAACTAATTGGTCAATTAATTTTATAATTGCATATTAGAAATTTATATTGTAACTCTCTATTGTTTTGAAGGGTAATTTTATCAGTTTAATAAAATGCGAAACAATCTCTGGAGGATACGAGTTATGCGAATACTCAACAATCTCAAGATCACCGTAATTATGTTTATTGTGGGATCAGCAATATATTTAATCGCAAGGATTCTGAACTTCGATGTGTTTGAATTCAGCGCTGGGATCCTCAATTCTCTTGAAAACTTCGAAGTTGATGAGATTTTTGTGGTGGTTATTTTGATAATTATTGGTTTGGCTATAGATATGTTTGTGCTAAAGAATAGAAGAGCTCAGGAAATTATCGTACAACAGCAAAGACTGCGAGTATTAAGGGCAACTATGAGATCTGTTCAGGATATAGTGAACAACTTCCTCCAGAGTATGCAACTATTCACAATGGAAGCAGAAAAAAAACAAGCGCTCAATTCTAAATCATTAGAGACAATAAACTCCCTTATCTTCGAGACCACGAATAAAATAAACAGACTGTCCGCACTTGAATCAACTCCAGAAAGAGAAATAGCAGGTATGACCTTCATCGACCTGAATGGAAATTTATCCAATAATAACGAAAGCTAATCAATCTCTGTTAGAACAGGACAATGTTCTGTCCTATATTATTTCTCCAAAATAAAATGGTGGATGATTGCTATCATCCACCATAACACGAATTATAAAATAAAAAATTAGAATGTCTGATATAAATCGATGATATTTTGTGCTGGTTCAAATACTTTATATGCAGGATATTCAATACCTTTGATGTACTCCAATAATTCGCCTTTATCACCACTATAGTCCACATTCAAGACCGCCACATTATGCCAGTAAAACCTTCTGTAAACCTCGATGGTGTTATCAAATCTTTTTAGATTTTCAACTAGAATATTTATTTCTTCTTCATTCGTATCATTCAATATAAACTGATAGTCTGTTTGGTTCAGCACCTCTTTCTGCCATTTATTATAGTATTCTTCGTATAAATTTTCGGAGCAATTGGTAGCTGCTTGCTCAATAGACTTCCTGATAGCTTCTACCCTATCTCTATCGGATCGTGATGCATAACCCTTTCTGCTTAGAAAAATTTCATCATTATCGATTCTAATAACATCGAGTTCAATCGTTGTTTCAAAGAAAAATTGCGGCTCTAAAAAATTTGTCTTTTCACCTTTGTCGATTTTTTCTTTGAATGAACAGGTAGAATTGCCTAATATAACAATCTCGGCCTCCATCTGCTGAGCATATTGAACTATTCTATCTTTATCTTTTTGAAAATCAACCTGAGCAAATTCATCCGATGGAACAATATCGATTCCTTTATTCATAATGTATTCTTCGATGGATTTTCTTGCATAGAAACTGGATGAGGGTCTTTTATCTACCGTTTCATTAATAATAACGAGTACTTTAGGAAAAAATCTTGGTTTATAAATAAAGCCTTTCTTATCAAGATCATCATACAACTTTTTATTATTAACAATAACGCGGATGTCGGCATCCCATACTTCATTTCTTCTTTCTTTGGATACAACAGTAGTAGTCTGTATAAATTGGTCGATATTTTTTCTCAGATAACCATCAAGAACCTGGATGGCTTTGATAAGCTTATCGGAAGCCATAAATCTACTCACGCTTCTCTTAACCGCATCCAGCATAGCTCTACGAGTGGCAAGATCCAAAGTGGCAGCTTCATTTTTAATCAGGTATGACTGCATATCTTCATAAGGCAACGATTCGTAAGCAAAGAGTACACATTCCAAGATTAGAAATAAAAGGAAGATAAAAACCAATTTATTAAGGAGACAAAACCGTCGAAGTTTCATAATCTTTCTCCTGAGAATTAATCAAATTATTTTAGATAGTCAAAATAAATACGGGTAAATTCTATGTCAATATATCTTTTCTGACCCAACAATATGTAATCATAACCAATTCTATTTACCAATGCCCTTAAAAAAGACTCTGAGAATATTTTCAGCTTTACCAGTAAGTTTTTTTCTCTTCTTTATATCCTGCCAGTATTTTACTTCCGATCTGATTAGACCGCGCAGCATATAACTCGCTTCAACCGGATCGATAGTACTGATAAATTGTCCTTCCGACTGACCTTGAGCGATAAGCCTCCCAATCATTGCCGTATTCTGTCTATGCTGATTAAGATGGTCAGCCATCAAATCATTCTCAAGCCATTCACCATCTTCTGCCTCATAAAGGTAAGTATTCAATATTTTAAAGAATTCGAAATCTGTTTCGTAATGTTTGAGTATGGCAGTAACGAGTTTACTCAATTTTGTTTCGGATTTTCCCCGTTCATTGATAATCTTTGTAAAAATATCGGTAAGTTCCTGAACCCCATTTCCAATGATTTTCTCAAGTATATCCATAGGTTTTTTAAAATGTTTTTCCAACTTACCTTTGTCTATTTTACATTCTTTTGCGATTAAATCAATAGAAGTATTTTTGAAACCTTTCTTTGAAAATAAAACCTTAGCGGCATTAATAATTTTATCCTCAACGCCAGCACCTTTTTTAGCCATTCTTTCACCTTTTAATAAATTTTAACTAATTTGACCTGACTTATAAAAAATCGGAATTTATCACCTAACATAAAGCGAAATATATTTCAACCTATTTTATTAGAAAAGGGAAAACTATAATTATTAATTATCGTGTTTTAAAATGATTGTTGACAGGCAGACATAATGCAAAGAATACTCTCATTTATATATAATAACAGACTTTTCAAGACTGACTAATGTATATTCCCAATTTTGAGTCCCTCATTTATGAGTAATAAAAAGATAAACATACTGCGAATCATAACCTGGTTACCAGTCGGTGGTATTGAAAGAAAAATCGCAGCTCTTTTACCTATATTGGACAAAGAAAAATTCAATGTCAGTCTTTGTTGCATCAAAAAGCGTGGTGAACTCGCTGATGAACTTGAGAAAGCCGGAATCCCAGTCCATTTATCACCGATGCGCAGTAGATTAAATCCAATAGATTTGCACAAATTAGCGAAACTTATCAAAAGCCTTAAGATCGATATTGTTCATACTCATATGTACAGAAGCAATGTCACGGGAACTGTCGCATCAAAAATGGCTGGTGTGCCGATTATCATTAGCAATGTTCATACGATGAACGAGTGGGAATCGAAACGACAGTTAGCAATGGATAAATTCCTTATGAGATTCAGAGATAAGATGATTGCCGTTTCAGAAAAGGTTCGCAGATGCATTATTGAGAAAACGAAAATCAAGCCTGAAAAATGCGTGGTGATTTATAATGGAATAGATTTGAATAAGTTTCAAGGGATTACCAAACCTGATGATTCGTTGTATAAGGAGCTTGGATTGCAGAAAGATGATAAGATTGTGATTATGGCAGCACGATTTGTGAAGATTAAAAATCACAGTTGTCTATTAAGAGCTGCAAAAAAAGTCCTGGAAAAATTCCCAAACACCAAATTCCTACTGCCTGG
>CAZYWQ010000067.1:0-2870 GCA_964651675.1 uncultured Candidatus Sumerlaeota bacterium
GTCCTGCATATCAGGTCCTATACTGTAAATCGAAATCTGATTGATATTCCCTATGAGCTTGACAAGATTGCCACTAAATACATCGGTAGGTGGAATCTCAAAATAATCAGGATTCAACATATCGATGCTTGTTGGAAATTTATTATTAAGAAGGTCGTATAATTTCGCAGCGGCAGCTACTTCTACAATTGTTAGTTTTGCTACTGCAACTTCTCCTTTTGTTATAGCGTCTTTGTGCGCTATGGGATAAATATCAGGATATTCAGTGAATTCATAACTGTAAATCTCATCCGTAATCTGTTTCTGTGAGCGAATAAGCGACCTTAATAGCTGGAGTGCATGTTCGGCATCAAGAATATTGTTTATATGATTTTTGATAAGGTTTTCGAAACTGTCTAATCCGAGATGCATTAGGTTAAATCCGACTAATCTTGCAAGTACGGGACCAGTATTAAGGTGTTGTCCCATTCTGACAACTTTCCTCGTTAGTTTGACACAATCTGAATAGCTTCCTTCGTATAATCTTAACTTGGCTTTGAGCATTAGCATTTTGCCTAAAAGTTGGTATTTTAAGAGACTTGATAGGGAATCATATGGCGAACCTGTTAGTATGAACTGTGCGTATTCTTTATGATAGGTGTTATTGATAGCATTTAAGGCTCCTTCGAATTGAGAAAGAAGTGATGTGACTTCATCGACATTTTCGGAAGTTATTGCTGTTTTACTATTAATAATGTTTAGCATTTCTATATCGATAATGGGCGTTTCTGCAGGCATTAGCTTGATAGCTGCTTCATAATCGCTCATTGCGTTCAATCCCTTTTTGCTTTCTTTTAGGGCTTCAATGGAATTTTCACATATTGATAGTATTTTAGGAACTAATAGGAAATCATTCAATGAATTGTCGGCTTTAAGCTGATTCAGGAGATTTTCGGATTCTTTGATGTTTTTTGACAGAATGAAACACCTAAGGAGATGATATTTGGAGAAGGTATCTGATGGATCCTTTTCTAATAGCGACTTATAAATGTTTGAAGCTTTTTGAAAATCTCCGCTTAGCTCCGCTTTAAAGGCTTCAAAAACATTTGTGTCGTGTATTCGATATCCGAAATTTTCTAATTCTGTGTTTCTAATCGTCAGATTGAATCTTTCAGCATTTTCGTCGAAGACTGCTGTGAATGGTGTATCGCTAAGATTGGATTGCTGAGTTGTGATTGGATATATTTGATGGTCTTCAATATGAATCAGGACTTTTGTCTCTTTCAGACCGTTGTTGTAATTATAGAGAGTCAATGTTCCTGATGATCGCTGATGTTCAACTTTTGCCAATGACAGGATAGAGAGAGCATAGAAACCATTATAGTCAACAGTAGTAGGTTTTTCGATAACGATGGGAGTAGCTGTGGCTTGAGTAATTACTTCGGAACCTGCTTGTTGAGATTGTGAGACGAGCTGATTGACAAGTCCTTCGATCCTTGAATCACCTGGTGCCGCTTCGACGAATTTCTGAATGTATTTTTTTGCATCTTCGAATTCGTGAATCTGTATGTACAGCTTAACGATTTGATAGTAAGAGTCGACATAGGTCTCATCTGTTTTAATAGCCTGCTTCAAGAATTCTATCGCTTTAGAAGGATTGAGCTTATCTATTTCTTGAGAGGCTTGTGTATAGTACTGAATTGCTTGTTTGCGGTTTATATTCTTTTGATTTTTTATTGAGTCGGCTGTTGTTACATTATTCTTGTCTGAATCATCAGATCTGATAATGTCTCTGACAACAGATTTTAAGAAAGTCGACTTACCTGAACTGGTGGTGACTTCTACCATATCGTCAGAAACTGTAACATCGCCGTCGATGATTTTGCCTGTCTTGAGAATCACTTTGTCTGCATAAGACAAAAGAGCAAAGAAACATATTATTATAATTAAAGAGCAGAGTTGTTTAAAATTCATACTTCTCATAATAAAATTCCTACTACATATAGTATATCCAATTTTAATACATCTGAAATTTAGGTATTTGAGATTATTTGCTTAAAAATCCAAAGTCAACTCTTTAATTCATACCTTCTTAAAATCTCGCTATTTCTTTTATGCACGCTATCTGATGAATCGCTGAAAGCCTATTGATGAGGGACTTTGTATAGGAAATCTTCGTATCAGGATAGAGACTTCTTGTAAAAAATGGAAAATGACCCGGAGATCATACTGATGAATATTGATGTAAAGCATTAGTAATAAAGAAGTTACAAAAAATACTTGATTTTTTGATTAGATTGTGTATAATACTGTAATGTATTAAAGTGAAAAACACAACTGTGCAAGATTGTAAAATTATTTTGTATAGAATTTTGTTTTATTGTTGAGGCAAATAAAGGGTTTAGAATCTACTGTTTATTTGTATTTAGTTAAGTTATGACCTTTCCATATTATTGGCAATACTGAAGATAAGGATGTATTAGTTAAAAATAACATAGGTTTAAGCCGGGTATAGGAAGAGAGAAAATGAATTTACTGCACCCAATTTCACATTGTCATATTTCGCAACATGGATCAAGGGTGGATATTGACTTAAGTCTACTTCCCAATCTTACGAAATCCGATATAAATGACTTATTGGAAGCATTTTCGGAGCATCCGACTTTTATAGAGTGTCTTTGTCCGGTGAGTACTATTATCGCTAATCAAAGTATTAACGGTAGTAATTGGACAGATATGATGGTTGGTGGATATAAGATTTTCGGGAAGATATTTCATAATATTACGGGCTATGTTAAACAGAGTATGCAAGATAGATTTGGTGAAAGAGGAATGGTTCCTTTTATATCTTTTGATATAGATCCCGATTCTCTACATAGACGGATTCAGAT
>CAZYWQ010000067.1:2880-4543 GCA_964651675.1 uncultured Candidatus Sumerlaeota bacterium
GAAAATACCTTTATTCGTTTTTGCGATTTATTTTATTCCGGGATTGTGTCTCCTACCATTACAGTTCCCTTTCAGCCTATTCTTCCATTGATGACGGAAGATTATGATGTGAGGCTTCTTGTTAGAATAGCCTTTGATTTTTATATGCCATTGTGTCATAGTTATATGGATTTTCTCAAGGAAGTCCATAAGGATGATAACTTCGTAGTCTCCTTCTGGATTCCTGAAGGTGGATATAATGAGAAAATTGGCGAGATAATCTATGATGAGTTTGAGAGAAAATGCAAAGAGGAAGGGATAAGGAAATATCATCTGATATTTTTGCTTGATTGTCAGCAGACTGAGGGTGCCGATACTGACAGGGTTATGAAACATTGGAATGTTGTTAAGTTTGCAGATAAAAAAATAGCCTCAGTAATTTTTAAGAATAAAGTATTTAGTGACTGGGTATCGACTTCTAATCCATCGGTAAAGAAGCTGCTTGATAAGACCCTTGCGAAAGTAGACTCGGATTTGAACAAGAATTTTATAGATTACTGTTGGAGTCATTTTGAGACCTTAGAATCATTGACGCAATCTCCAAAAGCAGCAGCAAATTTCGAACAAAAAATAAGCAAGTTTGTTGAGCTCGATTATTTGTCTGTAGCACCGGATGTTTTTATTCGTAGAAAGCTAAATGGTGAATTTGCTAAGGCAAAGTATGAACCGCTTGTTGTGAAAATTCAGGAAAATACTGCCTGGAGCGATTGGCATGAGAAGCTATCTCTGGGCAGATGGGAAGGGACTCTGAATAGTAATGCAGATTTTAGACTTGTTGATGAGAATCATCCCTATGAGATGTATGTAAAATCAGGGAAATTAGTAACAAAAGAGGGTCACCAATGCTGGAAATTGGGTTTCAATAAGGTGAGAGATCATCTGGCAGCAATCGTAAAGGGAAATCCGCATACTTACAAAGGTGGTATACTTGAAATATTATATAATTTTGCCCCAGCAAAATCGGATAAGCTAAAAAGGGGCAATGTGGATGATTTTCTCTTTAAGTATTCATATCTTTATTGGCGGGATTACTTTTTACAGCATGATTTTACTGAGGCGGATTTGAATGCTGAGAGTTTAGTGGAAGATGTACTATGCGCTAATTCACGGAAGAATTTGTCGAAGAAGAATGCGCTAATAGCCGTGATGGGTGCACAAGCCTATTATTTTGTACTCGATAGCTATCATTCAAATGCCACTTTTTTGGAAAATATTGATCAGAGATGTATGTATCAGAGTGTTATGATGCTCACTCTAAGTATGGTATATTTGATATATATCTATTATTGGATGGGAGATAAGAAAAAGTTAAATTATGTCTATAATGAGATGAAGGAGAACCTTTTCGACTTTGATAATGTGTACTACAAATATAAACTGGCAAATTATGGTGTTACAGAGTTAGAATGGAAGCAATCAATTAAGTCCGAGATCCCAAAATGTGATATAAATCTTGTTTCTCGTGTTTCGAGATATATAGCAACGAAACATCTTTTACCTTTGAAGTTGCCAGGATTGGATAAAAAGGATTTGCAATTGCCTACTTCTACAGGTCATATTTGGAATGGTGAGATCAATAATCCAAATTTTAGATGGAAGAATAGATATTATTGTGGAGAAAGGG
>CAZYWQ010000067.1:4553-5207 GCA_964651675.1 uncultured Candidatus Sumerlaeota bacterium
CCTCAAATCTTCAGATTGATGGAATCTTCTGGAAAGGGATTTAGTAAAAAATTAAACTGGGAGTTATTTTTCGCCCATAAAAAATTAATGTGAGGTTTTTGTATTATGCCTGAATTAAGAAAAGATCCCACACTTGGACGGTGGGTAATAATAGCGACAGAAAGGGCGAAGCGTCCTTCTGATTTCGCAATACCAAGAACGGAGATGAAGGGTTCATTTTGTCCGTTTTGTGAGGGAAACGAAGATAAAACTCCTCCTGAGATATTAGCATATCGAAAGGCTGGTTCCCAGAGAAATAAAAAAGGATGGTGGATCAGGGTTGTTCCGAATAAATTCCCTGCTTTAAGTAGTGATGGAGATGTGGTTCGCACAGGTGAGGGGATGTATGATAAAATGAATGGAATAGGAGCTCATGAGGTTATAATTGAATCGCCTAAACATAGTGAATCATTTGCTGATTTTCCCCTAAAACAGATTGAGGAAGTACTCTGGGCATATCGGGATAGATTTCTTGATTTGTCAAAAGATGAGCGTTTTAGATATATCCTTATTTTTAAGAATCATGGTTCTGAAGCGGGAGCTTCGTTAAATCATACTCATTCTCAGATTATTGCTTTGCCTGTTATACCTAAAAGGGTAAAGGAAGAATTGGGA
>CAZYWQ010000067.1:5217-10233 GCA_964651675.1 uncultured Candidatus Sumerlaeota bacterium
TCAGCTTATTATGAGTATAAAGAGCGATGTGTTTTTTGTGATATGCTTGATCAGGAACGAAAGGATAATCAGAGAATTGTAGCGGAGAATAGTTCTTTCATTTCTTTCTTACCATTTGCTTCGAGGTTTCCGTTTGAGACATGGGTATTGCCAAAGGTTCATGAGTCGCATTTTTCGGATATACAGAGGAATGGAGTGGTGGATTTAGCTCGCATTTTGAAGGTGACATTGATGAAGATAAAGATGGCTCTTGATGATCCACCTTATAATATTATGTTACATACGACTCCTTCGAGAGAGTCGAAATTGTTATATTACCACTGGCATCTGGAGATAATGCCCAAATTGACTAAGGTGGCTGGTTTTGAATGGGGTACAGGATTTTATATTAATCCGACACCGCCAGAAGATGCAGCGAAGTTTTTGAAAACGCTTGAGGTAAATATATAACTTTTGCCTTGTTGTTGGAGCGGTCAAATTCAGTATTTTTTACAAAAAAGCTGGTTTTTCTTCATTCAAAGTTGCCGTGAAATTCCTATGAATAGAAAAATTTCACTTTTCCTAATAGTTGTGTTTCTTTTCTTTTTACCGATATGTCTCTTTTCGCTGAGTTTCACGCATTCCCGGATTCCCTTGCAGGATTCCAAAGGGAATATTCTGAAAGACTATTCTGATATTGTAAAAGATGCTAATGGTGATGGATTAGAAGATATTTTTATTATTTTCAAGAATCATATCTATATTTATCTGATGCGATCTGATTGTACTTATCAAAAATCTCCTTCTCAAATAATTGATATTCCTCCTAATGCGAAAGCTTTGGATGTTGGCGATATTCATCCTGATAAAGGGGATGAAATTGCACTGATTTATCCTGATGGTCTCTATTGTTTTTCTTTCAAAGGTACCAAATACGGTGCAACTCCTATTAAAATTATAGATGAGAGAACTGTGTTTGTGACTCAGGATGTCGAAGATGCTCATAGAAGGATTAATCCTGAACCGACTGTTCTGTCATTTGTTTTGGATTTCGATGGTGACGGTCTCGATGATGTTATTTTGCCCAAAATGGAGCTTTATGCTATTTATTTTCAGGATAAAGATAGGAGTTTTACTTCTAATGCATACATTAAAACGGATAGAGAAGTGCTCATTAGTTACTCATCAAAAGAGATCTTTGAGTCAATGGAAGCATTTTTTTATAGTCAAAGGCAGTATAGTAAGGGCGCTCATTTTTCCGATTTTAATTTGGATGGTAAGCTGGATATAGTCAAATATGAATTTACGGATTATTCATCTCTTGATATGCTTGATGAAGATTTTGATGAGAAAGACGATTCGTCAACAGAGGTTTTTTATGACAAAGTAAGTGTTTTTTTACAAAGTAATGATAGACGATTTCCCGAAAGTTCTTCTTTTACTGTTGAGATACCGCGATATCCTATGGAGCGTTATGACATTGTCGACATTAACGGGGATAGTTATAATGATTTATGTGTGAGGAAGTTATATGGAGATGTTACTAATGCGAAGACAAGGGTGAAGGTAATTTTAAATGACAAGAAAAATCAGTTTTCGGATGATTCGGCTCAAATTATTCGCACGAAAGGTATGACAAATATTTTTGGTAGTCCACCACTTATAGATATAAATAACGATGGTGCTCTTGATTTATATCTTTATTATGTGAACATATCTGTTGCTTCCGTTAATTCGATGATAAAGGCGTTTTTCGATAAAGGCATTCCCGCGCAAATTCGATTCTATCTCTTTGATAAAGAAAAGAACCAGTATCCGAAATCGCCTGATTTTGAACAGAAGGTAAGGATCGGATATAATGTTTTTGATTTCAGTTATGAAAAGCCGAAGATTTCTTTTGATGGAGATTTTAATGGCGACAAAATGAAAGATATGATTATGCAGACGGAATCGGATAAGCTTTCGATCTATCGTTTTGTAGATGAGAAAAGAGGATTTAAGAATACACCGTTTTCAACAATTAAATCGCAGCCTATAAAAAACTTTTTTGTTGTTGATTTAAATAAGGATGGTGTGAGTGATATTATCACAACAGAAAAGATGACGGATTCGTTTTCTTCTCCGGCTTCTGCTTTGCATATTTACATTTCTAAGAATTGATGTTGTTTAGAATCAAAGTATTTTTTTTCTGTATTTTGCAGGAGTTATCCCTTCCCAGTTTTTGAAGACTTTGCTGAAATAACTCTGGTCGTTGTAGCCAACTTCGATTGCAATCGTGGCAATTGATAGCACATCATTTTTTAAAAGTTCTTTCGCCTTTTCGATTCTCATCTTTGTCAAGTAGTCATTAAATGTCAAACCTGTCTCATTCTTGATAATGTGACTATAGTAGAAAGGGCTTTTGTGGACATAATGAGCGACATCATCGAGAGTTATTTTTTCACAACAATGTTCTTTAATATAGTTTAGTCCTTTTGATACAAGTGATATTTTTTCGATATTCCGCGATTTGTATATGGAATTGGTAAAGTCTTCCAAACAATTTACTACCCAGTTGCACAATTTCTCTTGCGAAGTAATTTTGTTGTAATCTTTGAGGTATTTATTGTAAGCGTTATATATTTCTCCCCTGTCAGCACCAGCTTCTAAAGCGGATCTTGAGAGCAAGACAATCAGTTCGAGCAGTCTTCCCTTTGCCGTTAGTAAATCTTCATAATTGTTTACGAGGATGTTGCCTAAGATCTGATTCAGAATTGCTTTTGCGCCTTTTTTGTCTCCCAATTTTACAAGTCCGATAAGTTCTTTTTCCTTTTCTTGTGGATAAATGAGATTTAATCCCATATCTTTTCTGAGATGGATTTCTTCGGCAAGACGAGATTGCTGTTCAAGGATCTTCCTCTTTTGTTCTAATGATTCTTTCGAGGATTTGACAAGTGTATTACTGATTAAAAAAAGTAATTCAGCCGCTGCCTGAACTTTTTCTCCTGATAAAATTCTTACTTTTTCTAAGGCTTCATTAATCTGTTTATCCTTGATACCAAATTTTTTGCATTGTTTGATGACATCGGCGTAGACCAAATCATCCATATCCTGGATTAGAATTTGTCCGCATACGAGTATTCCGAGGAGTTCATTTTCGATGGCAATAGGAACAGCCCATTCCATCAGTCCAAGGTCGCAGTGAAAGATGTATGGTGAACCCCACCGTAGCGCTTCTTTACCTGCCTTGATAAACATTTCCTTACATTTTTTTCTTCCGAGTTGCGTGGAGTGTACTAAAGAGCAAAATTCCGATTGCAACTCAATTCCGCCAGTTGTGATTAGCTCATTGCCTTCGTTGTCGACAAATAGTACACTCAGTTCGGTTGCCTTAGTGAAGTAATTGAGGAGCTTTGTGACTAATTCGGTGTCGATTAATTCAAGGATTTTTTTCTTGTTCAATTTTTTTGTCATTGTTATATTAATTTGTAAAAATATTCGTTTCTAATCTTAACTTAGCAATATTTTATATTGCATTTCAATTAAATATCATTAAAAAGTGAATTTGACTAAAATGACCTAAGTTTATAATGTAAACCGCTTTTAATCTTCTATATCTGGAGGTTTTTCGATGAAAGTTATTGTTGTTAATGTGGGGTCGACATCGCTTAAGTTCAAGTTGTTTGAGATGGATGATGAAACAATTCTTGCTGAAGGTAAAATAGAAGGTATCAGTAAAGAAAAATCTCAGTTTAATTTCACATCGAAAAATGGTGTTTCGGAAGGTGGTTCGGAATCGTTTGCTGATTATAACACTGGAATAGATAAGATATTGAGATTTGTTACTAATAAAGCTAAAGTAATTAGCAATATAGAAGAGATTGCTGCTGTAGGTTTTAAGACAGTTGTTGCGAAAGGTATTAATGATGCGGTTTTGCTGACTGAAGAGGTGATTGAGAAGATGGAAGAGTTTGTTGAAGTGGCTCCTGCACACAATCCGCCTTATATTAATGCTATCAAAAATATCCGTCAATTGTTGCCTGATAAACCGTTAATAGGATTATTCGAACCTGCATTTCATAGGTCTATTCCTGAATATGCCTATTGCTATGGAGTTCCGTATGATTGGATCTTGAAATATGGGATAAGAAGATATGGATATCACGGTGCATCGCTCAGATATGTTTCTGAACGAGTAACGCAGATTTTGAAAAAAGAGAAGTTAAAGCAAATCATCTGTCATTTAGGAGGGAGTTCATCAGTTTGTGCCGTGAAAGATGGCGAGTCCATAGATACATCGATGGGATTTTCGCCGCAATCAGGATTGCTACATTCAAAAAGAATTGGAGATCTTGATCCGTTTGCGATTTTATATTTAATGAAGAAAGAAAATATTTCGGTTGATGACATGATAAAGAAATTATCTAATGAGAGCGGATTGCTGGGGATTACTGGAGTGAGTGGTGAGATGAAGGATATTGTGGAATCTGCGAAGAAAGGTGTTAAAAGGGCACAACTTGCAATCGACACTTTTGCCTATAATGCAAAGAAATATATTGGAGCATATATTGCCATTCTCGGAGGATTGGATGTTCTTGCATTTACAGGAGGAATTGGAGAACGATCTGATTTAATCAGAGAAAAAATCTGTGCAGGACTTGAATTTTTTGGGATTAAACTTGATTCGCAGAAAAATAAAAATGTGCCAAAAGATAAAGAAGTAGAAATTAACTCATCCGATTCCGAAGTAAAAATCCTTGTTGTGCCGACAAATGAAGAAATTATTGTTGCCAGAGCTACTGTTGATGTTGTAGAAAAAATTCAGTAATACTTGTTTGCTGGCTTTTAAATAATAGATGTTTATACTTGATGAAATGAAATTATTAGAAAGGAAAAACTGATAACTAATTATGTACGAATGGGAAGTGAAAGAGTTACTTTGTGAGATTGGCAGGAGAACCTGGCAAAGAGGGTTTGTGTCTGCGAATGATGGCAATTTTTCTTATAGATTGTCCGATAAGGCTATTATTGCTACTCCGACTTTGGTCAGTAAAGGAT
>CAZYWQ010000068.1:0-7193 GCA_964651675.1 uncultured Candidatus Sumerlaeota bacterium
TTCGCACCTGCCGTTACTATTCGCTCTCAATTCTATCATCACTATTAGTGTATTATTTTTATATTCAATATTGCTATACAAGGCGTTTTTGGTTCATACTTCTTCTTTCTCTTTCAGCCATTTTTTCCTTCTATGCCAATTCTCTTCTATGCGCAGCCTTTCTTATGTCTCTCGGATTAACACATCTTTTATTCCAAAGAAATTTATTCAAACCAAAAGATTGGCTTAAAATCCTCTTTGCTATTATCCTATTTTTATTAGCTACCGTTCCTTATGCACTCAATTATCATATATGGGCTCGTTCCGACCATATTTTATCTCGAGATGATTCTCTGTTAATTCACAGATTGAAACTAATTATGTGGAACTTCCGAGATTTGAATTTTATCAATAGCCTCCCACTACTTTTTATCCCCTTGTTAATTTATTTTCTCCATAAATATTATAAAAAGGAAGCCATTGCCAAAATCTGTTTCAAGTGGGGAATCTTGGGTCTTTCCAACACCTTCTTTATTGCGCTGCTGTCACCCCAATCAACCAACGCTGAAGTATTTGCAGATTCACGCTATCTTATTGTTTCACTTCCTTTTTTAGCAGGATTAGTAGGTGTTACATTATGGTATATCAGTCGCTGGAATAAATTTCTCGCTGTAGGTCTCTTTCTCATCTACTTAACAACAAATGCACTTACTCTTATTCCCTTCGATCCCTTTCGGATTTTAACTCCATTGAAACGGCGGTTTCAATGGCTATTACCTGCTTACATTAAAGAAATACACAATCCCTATCCAACTTCTCATAGTGCTGTTGTAGACTTTCTGAACAAGTATGCTAAGCAAGATGACCTTGTCTGCATAGCCCCAGAGTTCAATAATTATCCTATTATGTTTTATCTCGGGGATAAAATCAAAATATCTTGCATACTTGATAAGAAAACAACTTTACCCCGTAAAAAAATCAGAGAATTAAACGCTCCAGTATTTATTGATGAAAACTTTCCCGATTGGTTTATTTCCTATTCCTCAAATAAGCAGACAGAGATATATTTAACTCTTTTTTCCCGTTCTCACCTGAATGAAGCTGGGGAACAAGTCCAATTCAAATACCCCTTAGTAGCTGTTTTGAAGATTTATCATAAGCAAACTCAGCGCCCAGAACCACGCTGGCACAGCTTCGGACCGAATTGTAACTTTAATCCCGAATGGCAAGCTGTTTATGTCTTTAAGAAATCAACGAAACAAGGAAATGGTATTTCTGATTAAATTTAGGATTTGATAATCTCGACTCAGACAAGATATAATCTAAAATGCCATATCGAGACAGGACGGAATGTAAGCTATTTAATTAATGTAATCATTTCTTTTACAGCGTTTTCGAGACCAACAAATACAGCCCTACCGATGATACTGTGTCCGATATTCAACTCTTCAACACCCTCGATTTGAGCAATAGGAACAACATTCACATAATTCAATCCGTGACCAGCATTGACTCTTAATCCCAATCCCATTGCTTCTTTTACTGCCTTTCTGACTTTTTCCAACTCAGCCAACTGTTCCTCTTCAGTTTTGACATTACAGTAAGCACCCGTATGAATCTCGATGTATTCCGCACCCACTTCCTTTGCAGCTTTAATCTGATCCGAATCAGGATCGATGAAAAGACTCGATACAATCTTCCTCTTTTTCATCTTACCCACAACTTCCTTCACCCTATCAAAACCACCAATGACATCAAGACCACCTTCAGTAGTCACCTCTTCCCTTTTTTCAGGTACTAAGGTAACCATCTCCGGTTTGACATCAAGAGCTATCTGAACAATTTCATCCGCTACAGCCATTTCCATATCCAATTTCGTATGAGTCACCTCTTTAATAAGTCTAACATCCCTCTCATTAATATGTCTTCTATCCTCTCTCGGATGGACAACTATTCCATCAGCTCCAGCAAGCTGAACTAATACAGCAGCATAAACAGGATCAGGCTCATCAATCTTTCTTACCTCTCTCAATGTTGCTATATGGTCAATATTAACACATAATTTTGCCATTTTACTCTTCTCTTTTATCCATCTTCACACATTTTGGAATTTGTACATTTGATCCTAAATCTTTTAAGTTCTATTCTGCCTTAATAACAACAACAAATGTATGGTTTTCAGGATTAAAGGTGATAGAACTTATGACTCCTGCCATTGGGGACACTACAATCTGATCAGAATCGGAATCTTTTCCAACTTCTTGCCCAGTTTTTATTCTGTCCCCAATCTTGACTTTCGAACCAAAAGTCGCATCAAGATGTAGTATAACATCATCCATAATTACTTTATGTCTTCGGAAACAGGAAATGATTTTATCATCAACAATTCAGCCAGTTTCTTTGGCACCTCAGTATTATCATAAACTCCAGCAAACTCTATTGCCTTAGGTCCGAAAGCATATACTGGAACCGGAACACCGGAGTGTCCACCAGTTGACCAGGCTGTCTTTACGTTCTCACATTTAATATCTCCACCAATTATAGTCAAACCGCCACACTCATGATCGGCAGTAACGATTACAAGAGTATTTTTATCCTTCAGGGCAAAATCCATACCTACCTTTACAGCCTCATCAAAACGAAGTGTACATTTTATTGTTTTACCAATATCATTAGCGTGACAAGCCCAATCTATCTGACTACCCTCCACCATCAGGAAAAATCCATTTTTTTCTTTGGACAGTATCTCGATTGCCTTATCTGTGAGTTCTGCTAATGTTGGTTCAGGAGGTTCGAGTTTTAAGGCACTGAGTTGGAATAGACCCAAAAGATAAGGTCCCTTTGCAGATTTCAATTCTTCGCCTGTTTCTATGAAGGAATATCCCATATCTTTCGCTTTAGCTATTAAATCGATGTCATCCTTACGCTTACTATCGGATGCTGATTGAGGTAGAAAGAACTGTTTACCGCCTCCCAATAAGACATTAACCTTGTTGTCTATAAGTTGAACAGCTATTTGATCCTCATATTTCCTAAGTTCGACATGAGAAGCATAAGACGCTGGAGTCGCATGTGATATTGTTGAAGTGGCAACCAATCCTGTACCTTTACCTTTATCCCGAGCTGCTTCGAGGATAGTCATATATTCCTTTTTTTTATCTGGGCTCATTCCAATAACGCCATTATCGGTTTTAAAACCGGTTGCCAGCGCTGTTCCAGCTGCAGCAGAATCTGTCACTAAAGCATTATGTGAATGAGTTCTCATTAATCCAATGATGGGCATCCTCTCAAAACACAATTTTCCATCAAGTCCAGTAGCCTTCATTCTACTTGCCGTAGCCTGAGTTAAACCCATCCCATCACCGATGAAGAAAATAATATTTTTGACTTTTCCACCCTTAACCAATGGGTATGGAGTTGTGTCAGATGAAGGAGAATAAAAACTATAATCATAAGTCTCCTCTTCTGAAAAAACATTTGCTGCTAACACTAATAAAACAATCGTAAGAGAAACAAACAATCTGATCGTAAAAGTTTTCAGATTTTTCTTCATAAGTCACCTCACCATTTATAATATTTTTACTGTTATCACATACCAAACAAATTAATGTAAGGTTGACAACAGAAATTGTTAACAAAATGTTGGGAAAAATGTCGAGTCAAAGAACAATAAACTCGTAGATTTTTTAAGTAGCCAGTTTATCAAAATCCGCAACCGGTATTGCTTCAGCCGTAGCAAAGGAAATCCCAGATTCTTTTGCCATTAGAACAGATGCCTTCATAATCTCTTTTGTACCAGGTAATTCGACAATCAAAACCAAATCGTACACGCCCAATAGAGCATAGATAGATTTTACTTCACCACCTAACCCCTTTATAAGACTTTTACATTTTTCGGTTCGTTCACCGCTAATTCCTTTTAAAGCCTCCTGAGAATACTTACCAAACATAAAATAAGTCGCCATAATACTTACCTCCCTTCACAAATTTTATATTAAAAGCCGCCAATAATGCCAGCTCTATCATCACTTGAGAATCTTCCCTTAACATTTCTTCTAAATGCAGCTTCATCATCCGTGTTTTCAAGACCTGTTTCCAAAGTAATATCTTTTGACCTGAATAAATCAACGAGATGTTGATTAAATGTTTGCATCCCATTTTCTCTATTTTGCATTGCCTGTCTAATATTCGCAATTTCACCTCTCGAAATAAGTTTTGTTACAATAGGAGTATTAACCAGGATTTCAACAGCAGGTATTCTCCCCTTACCACTTGCGTGAGGTAATAATCTTTGCGATATAACTCCCTGTAAATTAAGAGAAAGTTGCGTCAAAATTAAAGGTTCCTCATCAGCACTGAAAAAATGCAGTATTCTATTCAATGTTTGCTTTGCATCATTCGTATGTAAGGTGCTAAACACAAGGTGACCTGTTTCTGCTGCAGCCATTGCCACCTCACAGCTTTCCCTATCCCTCATTTCACCAATCAATATAACATCCGGATCCTGTCTCAGAACATATCTTATAGCATCAGAATAACTCGCTATATCAACACCCACCTCAAGTTGATTGAAGATACACTTTTTATCTTTATGGAGATATTCCACCGGATCCTCTATTGTTATAATATGAAAGTTTCTCATCTGATTAATATTGCTTAGCATTGCTGCTATAGTACTCGATTTACCACTTCCAGTAACACCTGTAACCAGAATGAGTCCTCTTTCGAACTCGCTTAAACGCTTTACGCCTCCGGGCAATTTCAATTCTTCGAAAGAAGGGATATGAAAATGAACCGCTCTTATTGCAAGACTTACAGAGCCTCTCTGATGGAAAACATTGACCCTAAATCGCGATATATCAGGAATACTATAAGAAAAATCAGCCGCACCAACAGTATCAAACTGAACACGCTTTGGTTCGGGTGTAATCTGTTCCATTAATGTAATGGTATCTTCCTGTTTTAAAACAGGATGCTGAGCAGGATACAGTTTACCATCCACACGATACATTGGAGGAGATCCCACTTTCAAATGCACATCCGAAGCATTAATTTTTATCATATATTTTAGCAATGAAATAATGTCAGGCATAATCTCTCACCCAATCTTCTTTTATTGGTCTATAATTAATTTTCAGTTCTTTAACATATAAGAATGAAAATACGACTTTCAATATAAAAAATAAAGAAAGATTACTGTAATATATCTATTGATTTTAATTTCTCACCTCATCTAATTTTTCTCATAAAAATAATAAATACAAAAATCCTAAATTGTTAATTTTTTTCTTGCGTCTGCTGATGTTTTTATGACTGTATATTTTGATTTTATGCTATATATTCTTCGAAAATACAAGAGAAAGAAACCATTTTAAAACTTCTCAAACATTTCAAAAACAAGATTGATTTGTTTGTCATGCTGAACTTGTTTCAGCATCTTAATATAGATTCCGAAACAAGTTCGGAATGACACTTATAATTTGTTGGTACTTCAAAGGTCTTACTTTGAATTAAAGCAAAGAATATAGAAAACAAACAACGGAGGCTATAATGTCTAAAATAATTAAAAATACACTTATAGGTACTGTGCTTCTACTTACCCTTTCGATATTAGTATTTGCAGAAAACAACAAACAACAAGATCCAAAAGGCAAAGAGTCGCAAAAACAATCCCAGAGTGAACTCAGCGCAAATCCTGAAGAAACCAAGAACCCTGAACAAGGTGAAAAACCATCAGGAAAACCGCAGGGTATGCCAACATCAAAAGTAGTAGTTTCCGAAATAAAAGCAGGAATGATTGCGCCTGAAGGAGAATTTATCGGCACAGTTTATTATAATGAAGTCTCGGAGGTTGCTTCAGAAATAAGCGGCAAAGTAGAAAAGGTCTATTTTGATACAGGAGACAAAATAAAGAAGAATGCGACTTTAGTAAAAATAGACACCGATTTGCTCGACAAAGATTTGAAATCTAAAGAAGCGCTTTATGAACAAGTCCTTACACAAATCGAAAAAGCCAAGATAGATTCCAAACGAATGGAAAAACTTTACAAAGAGAATACAGTCTCTGAGCAAGAATACGATAATGCCCGATACCAAGTTAAAGTTTTCGAAAAACAGGCAAAATCAGTGAAAGCCGATGTGGGACGAATCAAAGAGGAACTTCAAAGGAAAAGTGTTAAATCACCCTTTGATGGAGTAATTATCGAAAAGAAAACAGAAGTCGGTCAATGGCTTAATTCCGGAGAAACAGTAGCAACCATAGCAAAAGCTGATATAATCAATATCATAGTAGATGTACCCGAAACCATCTTACCTTTTGCAAAACCAGAAATGAAAATCAGGGCATCGGTCAATAACCAGTCAGTAACAGGGAAAATACTGACCATCATCCCTTTAGGAAACACAGAAACAAGGACCTTCCCAGTCAAAATCCGTGTTGAAGAACCTGTTGGATTGATTGAAGGTATGGAAGCAAGGGTGTTTCTACCAACCAGTGAAAAACAAAATTGCCTTACAGTACCGAGAGATGCAATCGTAACAAAATTTGGATTAATGGTCGTGTTTACAGTCGACAACTCAACTGCAATAATGCATCCCGTGAAAATACTTGGTTACGAAGGGATGACAGCTGGAATTGCTGGAATGGGTTTAAACGAAGGGATGAAAGTTGTAATAAAAGGTAATGAACGAATACAGGATAAGCAGCCCGTTGAGGTTATTGAAGCAAACCAATAGAGCATATATTTAATACTCACATTATGATGTTTTAGAGAGGTTTATTAAGTATGAATATAATAAAATTCTTCATAAGAAAACCTGTCACAGTTATTGTAGGTGTCATTCTTATAATACTTTTCGGATTAATTGGCTTATTCAAAATGCCCTATCAGCTAAGTCCGAATGTGACAGAGCCTGTAATTAGCGTTTCAACTACCTGGACAGGAGCCACTCCATACGAAATCGAAAGAGACATCATCGAAGAGCAGGAAAAGGTTTTAAAAGGAATTCCCGGACTTATCGAAATGGAAAGTACAGCATCTAACACAAGAGGAACCATTACCCTAAGATTTAAAATCGGAACAGATGTCGATGATGCATTATTGCGAGTATCTAATAAACTCAATGAAGTTCCATCTTATCCAACAAATGTTGAAAAACCCGTTATCAATGCTACTGGAGAATCCACTTCTCCGATTGTTTGGATGGTTTTAGAG
>CAZYWQ010000068.1:7203-10106 GCA_964651675.1 uncultured Candidatus Sumerlaeota bacterium
GTTTTAGAGGCATCAGAAGATAATCCCAACCATATCAATACCTACCGGACTTATTTTGAAAATGAGATCCGCCAGTATCTTGAACGAGTCGAAGGAGTTGCAGAATTGTTTATAGGTGGTGGAACAGAGCAAGAAATGCAAATCATTGTAAAACCGGAAAAACTGGCAGCACATAATCTGACAGTAACAGATGTCATAAATGCCTTAAGTGCAGAAAATGTAAATGTCTCGGCTGGAGATATGAATGTAGGCAGATGGCAATACAGAATTCGAACAGTCGCAGAGTTTAAATCGCCTGAAGAAATTAATAATATAGTCATAAAATCCGACGGACAGAGTCGAATAAAGCTGGAAGATGTTGCAGAAGCTCACTTTGGCTATGAAAAATTCTGGGCAGCCGTTCTTCACAACAATATCGATGGAATTGCCGTCGGTGTCAAACCAGAACCAGGAGTTAATGTAATCAAATTAACAGATGAAGTTGAAAAGATGGTAAAGTGGTTAAATGAAGAAAAACTTAAACCTAAAAAAATATTCCTTAATTGGATTCACGATGATCGTCCTTATATAAAAGGTGCAATTGGTCTTGTTCAACAAAATATCCTTCTCGGTGGAACCCTCGCAATTATCGTCTTGCTCATCTTCTTACAAAGTTTATCAGCTACAATAGTAGTAGCAATGGCAATCCCTATTAGTATTATCGGCACATTTATTTTTATGAATGCATTTGGAAGAAATCTAAATGTTGTTAGTCTCGCAGGAATTGCATTTGCCGTAGGTATGCTTGTTGACTGTGCTATAGTTGTAATGGAAAACATTGATAGACACCGTAAAATGGGTGGCTCACCTTTTGCGGCAGCTTATTATGGAACGGAAGAGGTATGGGGAGCTATCCTGGCTTCTGTTTTGACAACAGTTGCTGTTTTTTTACCCGTAATATTTATGCAGCAAGAAGCTGGACAGCTCTTCAAAGACATTGCCCTTGCCATTAGCTGTGCTGTGCTATTAAGCCTTATCGTCTCGATTTCTGTCATTCCAACATTTTCAAAACAATTATTTCAACTTCGTCAGGGTAAAATTAATCAAGGAAAATCCGTTGGAAAGGAAACTAACTTTCTGATAGCGATTGGTCGTTCTATCATAAACTTCATTATGTCTTTAGTCCGACTTACTCTTCGAAACTGGCTGACAAGGATTGCAACCATACTTATACTCACTTTCGCTGCTGTTATAACTGTAGTTTTATTGCTACCGAAGATGGAATATATGCCACAAGGCAATCGCAATTTCGTTATGACTATTCTTATACCTCCACCAGGCCTGTCCTATAATGAAAGAAGGGAAATAGGAGAGCATGTTTATAAAGAAACAGAACCATACTTTCATAAAGATTATCAGGGAGTCGTAGGCATCAAAGATATGTTTTATGTAGGAGCAGATCAGATAATGTTATTCGGTGCAATGAGTACAGATGAACAGAGAGCAGGTGAATTGATTCCTATTTTTACGCGTGCTATATTTAACATTCCTGGTATGTTAGGAGTGAGTACTCAACCAGGAATCTTTCAGACAAGATTTGGAAGAGGACGAACCATCTCAGCTGACATTAGTGGTCATGACTTAAACCAATTAGTTCAGATTGGCGGGATTATGTACGGTATGATCTCAAAAGAAATTCCAGGTTCACAAATACGACCGACACCTTCTTTGGAAATACTCTATCCAGAAATAAAAATTATCCCCTCTCGTGAACGATTAAAAGCAGCAGGAATGAATGCAAAGGACTTCGGTATTGCAATTGATGTACTAATGGACGGAAGAACAATTGGTGACTTCAAACAGGAAGGAGAAAAAAAGATAGACCTTGTTTTAAAAACCTCCGAAAAGGATATCAATACACCGGAAGATCTCTACAACGAATCGATAGCAACCCCAATGGGAAAAATTGTGCCAGTCTCATCACTTGCCAAATTCGAAAGAACATCCGGTGTCACACAGATTCGTCACCTTGAACAAAATCGTACTATTTCACTGCAAGTAACACCACCAACCAATATCACAATTCAAGAATCTATGGAAATTATCCAGCAGAAAGTTGTACCTGCTTTAAAAGCACAGGGATTACTCAAAGATGCCAGTATTCGACTAAGTGGAACTGCTGGTAAATTAAAAGAAGCGAGACAAGCACTGCAGTGGAATCTATTATTAGCAGCTTTTATTACTTACCTGTTGATGGCAGCTCTTTTTGGAAGCTTTATTTATCCATTTGTCATTATGTTTACCGTTCCTTTGGCAGGAGCAGGCGGATTTATCGGATTGAAATTAGTTAATATACTTATTGCGCCACAAGCCTTTGATATTCTAACTATGCTCGGTTTCATCATACTAATCGGTGTTGTCGTCAATAATGCCATTTTAATCGTCCATCAATCCCTGAACAATATTCGGAATCGAAGAATGGAACCGAAAGATGCGGTATTAGAATCTGTAAAAACAAGAATTCGCCCAATCTATATGAGTGCATTAACAAGCATATTTGGAATGTTGCCATTAGTCATTGCACCAGGACCAGGTTCTGAACTTTATCGTGGATTAGGAAGTGTTGTATTAGGCGGATTAGCTATCAGTACCGTTTTTACAATTTTTCTCATTCCTTCCCTCTTAATGTTCTTCATAGGTATAGAAAAAAGGCGATTCCAGGCGGAATAGAGTAGAACAATCATAACTAATTCGCATCAGTTATATATGCCTTTCTCCTTAAAAATGCTCCCGACTAAAATAATCTATAATAAATCCTCCAGGAATATTTTTATTGAAATGTGCATTTAATGATTTCATAAATGAATTTATTAGTACACCAGATTGAGAGTTTTGAAATATTAACAAGTTATACAATCTTGTTG
>CAZYWQ010000069.1:0-10100 GCA_964651675.1 uncultured Candidatus Sumerlaeota bacterium
ACTGGAAGCTTAAGTCTTATGGACGCAGGAGTTCCTGTCAAAGCTCATATAGCTGGAATTGCGATGGGTCTTGTTATGGACGGTAGTAATTATGCCATTCTAACAGATATTCAAGGCATAGAAGACCATCTTGGCGATATGGATTTTAAGGTGGCTGGTACCGAAAAAGGAATTACTGCATTACAAATGGACCTTAAAATCGAAGGATTATCAAAAGAGATTCTTAAGGAAGCTTTGGGAAAAGCAAACACTGCAAGAATGTTCATCCTCAAGGAAATGGCAAAAGCCATAGATACTCCCCGACCAGACCTTTCCCCTTATGCACCTCGTGTTATCAAGATTACTGTTGATACCAATAAAATAAAAGATATTATCGGTCCCGGTGGTAAAATTATCAAAAATATCATCGAGAAAACCGGCACTACTATTGATATTATGGATAATGGCGATGTATTCATCTACTCCAAAGACAAAGATTCAGCTAATGCTGCCCTTGAGATGATAAATTACATCTCTGCTGATGTCGAAGTCGGAAAGATATATACAGGAAAAGTTGTCAGAACAACCAATTTTGGTGCATTTGTCGAGATTCTACCCGGTAAGGAAGGTCTTGTACACATCTCTCAACTCGATGAAAAAAGAACCAATCGTGTTGAAGATGTATGTAAAGAAGGGGATGAACTACGCGTTAAATGTGTCGAAATCGATTCACAGGGAAGAATCAATCTCAGCCGCAAACTTGCACTTCAAGAAATCAGAAGGTCAAAGAAGTAATGTTTGAAAAATATACTCTCAACAATGGCATTAGAATCTTATTAGATGATATTCCTTCTTTCAAATCCGTTGCCATCGGTTTATGGATTACTGTGGGATCTTCTTATGAAAATGATCAGGAAAGAGGAATATCGCATATCATCGAGCATATGTTGTTTAAGGGAACATCGAAGAAAAATGCTCTTCAGCTTGCTCATGCATTTAATTCTCTCGGAGCTAATGTTAACGCACTCACCTCTCACGAATTCATTTGTCTTCATTCAAAATCTCTGGATGAAACCGCTCTGAAAACATTTTTACTTCTTTCGGATTGTTTGCTTGATTCACAATATCATCCGATTGAACTTGAACGAGAAAAAAATGTTATATTAGAAGAGATTAACCTCTACGAAGACACTCCTGATGAGTTAATAATCGACAAATTTACTTCGAGTTTATGGGGTGACCATCCATTAGGCAGACCTATTATAGGAACAAAAGATACTATCAGTAATTTCAATCGTAATAACTTACTGAATTATGTAAAAAAGAATTTTGGAGCGAACAATCTTATTATCTCTTTTGCAGGTAATATTAATAAAAAACAAGTCTTGAATGTTGTCGAACAACTATTTGGTAAGATAAAACCAACTCATTCGTCTTATTCTCTACCCAAACCTAAAACCTACATTACTTATGAGAACATAAACAGAGATTTAGAATCAGTGCATTTCTGTCTTGGTACCAATGCTCCTAAAAAAACATCCAAAGACCGCTTCGCATTCGGTTTAATGAATCTTGTTTTTGGTGGTGGAATGGGTTCGAGACTTTATCAACAAGTTCGTGAAAAAAGAGGACTTGCTTACTATATACACTCTTTCGCAATCCCCTACAACAATATCGGATGTTTTGGAATCGCAGGAGCTTCATCACCTCACAATCTTGCCGATGTTATTGAAATCACCTTAAAAGAACTAAGAAAGATATGCACGCATAAGGTTTCTCAAAAAGAACTCAGCATCGCTAAGAACCTAATCAAAAGCAGTATCGTTTTAAATCTTGAAAACTCGAATAACATAATGTCGAGAAATGCTGAAAACGAAATTTATTTCAACAAATATATCCCTATCGAAAATACAATCAACAAAATCGATGCTGTAACAGAGGAAGATATAATCAAAGCAGCAGAAAAATATTGGGCTGGCAAGATCCTTACTTTGACCACCATCGGTAATGGGAAATATAAAGGTTTCTCTAACTCGAAACTAAAGATATAATCAACGATACTTTAAAGTATTCATCCAATAAGCTGTTATGTCAGAAATTAAGGTTAAAATACTTAAAGACAAGAATTTCCCTGATATTAAACTACCCGATTACCAAACTCCCAATTCTTCTGGAATGGACTTATACGCTGCAATTTCCAATCCGATAACTCTCAAACCAGGTGAAGTTAAATTAATTCCAACAGGCATTCGCCTATCGATTCCGAAAGGCTATGAAGCTCAAGTCAGACCGAGAAGTGGACTTGCACTTAAACATTCCATTGGTATTCTCAATAGCCCTGGGACAATTGATGCGGATTATCGTGGAGACATCGGCGTGATTCTATTTAACTTCGGGAAAAATGACTTCACCATAAATCGAAACGATAGAATTGCACAAATCATTTTTTGCAAAGTAGAAAAAGCACAGCTTATTGAAGTTGAAGAACTCGATGTTACACACAGGAATGAAGGTGGTTTTGGACATACAGGAAAATGATAAAATCCAATTTTTTATTTTTCCTGTAGGGAACGGTCGCGACCGTTCCCTACAATTTTCGTGAACTTTCGTGGCAAATTTTCCTTTGTAATTTAAAGATAATCCATAAAAGGAGAGAATAATGATAATCAAGAGTCGTGCACCAATTAGGATTGATTTTGCAGGTGGTTGGACAGATGTGCCTCCTTTCTCAAAAGAAGAAGGTGGAGCAGTTATCAATGCTGCCATCAACAGATATACTTACGCAACTTGTATCCCAAGAAAACGCAATGAGATTAAAATCATCTCGGCTGATTTTGACATTTTTCTCGAGGTTAAAAGCTTCAGGAACCTTGAATATGATGGCAATCTCGATATGATTAAGGCAGCTATTAAACGACTTGGAATTAAACAAGGAATGGATTTATATGTTCGATGCGATGCACCACCAGGCTCTGGAACTGGCTCATCTGCCTCTATCGGTGTGTGTCTGATAGGACTTCTGAATCATCTTCAGGACAAAAAACTAAGTAATCACGAAATCGCCAATCTCGCAAGAGAGTTAGAAATACAAGAATTGAAAATTGCTGGTGGTAAACAAGACCAATTTGCAGCAGCCTTCGGTAACGTTAACTTCCTCGAATTTCAAGATCCTTCCGTTAGTTTAAGTCCATTAAGGCTCTCCGATAGTGTTATCAACGAGCTTGAAAAGCATCTTCTAATTTGTTACACAGGGAAATCGAGATTGTCAGGTAATATCATACAAACAGTTATGGGCTCATACAAAAAAGGTATCAAAAAAACAACAAGAGCATTAAAAAATATCAAAAGAATAACTTATGAAATGAAGAATGCTCTTCTTTCCGGTGATTTAAAAGCATTCGCAAAATTAATGACAGAAAATTGGGAAAATCAAAAACAACTTGATAAATCCACAACTAATGCACAGATCGATTCCCTATTCGAAATTGCATTCAAAAAAGGAGCCATCGGCGGAAAAGCACTCGGAGCAGGTGGTGGAGGATGTGTATTATTTTATTGTGGAATCAACAAAGAGCATATTGTCAGAAAAGCCCTTATCGAAGCAGGAATGCAGATTATCGATTTTAACTTTGATACCAAAGGTCTCCAAACCTGGGTCGTTTAGAATAGAAATCACGAAAGCACTGAAGAAGGGAAACACAGAAAACAAATTATATCTTTTTTCGTGATTCAGTAATTCCGTGCTTCCGTGATTGAATTTATTATTACAATATCGTCGCATAAATGCGACCGCTTCAGCATCAGGCATTTATCTATAGGAGAAAACAAAATGACCTGTTTAATTGGACTCGATATCGGAACAACCGGAGTCAAGTCAATTCTTATCAATGCCAATGGCAAAGTATTAGCTTCGGACTTCACAGAATATCCCCTTTATTTCCCAAAACCAGGTTGGGCTGAACAGAATCCAGATGATTGGTGGAATGCCACTATCAATAGTATCCGGAAACTAATTAGAAAATCCAAAGTAAACACCAAATCAATCAAGGGATTAAGTTTTTCAGGACAAATGCACGGTCTTGTGTGCCTTGATAAAAACTACAGAGTCATACGACCAGCCATTTTATGGTGTGATGTTCGCACAACAACTCAATGTAAAAAAATCACACAAATTGTTGGCAAAGAAAAACTTTTGAAGCTCGTTTCAAATCCAGCCTTGGAAGGATTCACTTTACCAAAGCTCATCTGGGTCAGAGACAAAGAACCTCAAAACTACAAAAAGATAACAAAGATTTTACTTCCGAAAGACTATGTTCGATTTAAAATGACAGGCAAAATCGGCATAGACATCTCTGATGCCGCTGGAACATTAATGCTCGATGTCGTAAACAGAAAATGGTCTGACGAACTCCTGAAAATATTAAAGATCAACAAATCCATACTACCCGATGTTTATGAATCGATTGATATTGCAGGTGAAATCACAAATGAAGTAGCAAAATTAACAGGTCTTGCAAGAGGAACTAAAGTTGTCTTCGGAGGAGCTGATAATACCTGTTCCGCAGTCGGAAATGGCATCATCAAAGCAGGATTAGTCTCATCGAGTATCGGTTCATCAGGAGTCGTATTAGCTCCGATGGAAAAAGTCAGACGAGAAAAACAGGGCAGAATTCATACATTCAATCATTCTGTGCCAGAACTATGGTACTTTATGGGTGTGATGCTATCAGCCGGGATTTCATATCGTTGGTTCAGAGATACCTTTGGTGAAGTTGAAAAAGAAATCGAGAAGAAGAAAGGGATTGATGCATACATCTCATTAAATAAATTGGCGGAAAAAGTCCCTGTTGGAAGTGAAGGACTTATCTTTTTACCTTATTTAAATGGTGAAAGGACACCGCATCAGGATGGATATGCAAAAGGAGTCTTTTTTGGAATCACACCAAGGCATACAAAAGGACATTTTGTCAGGGCAATTCTTGAAGGAGTTTGTTATGGATTAAGAGATTCGCTTGAAATAATAAAAGAGATGAAAGTTCCCATCAAGCAAATAAGGCTCACAGGAGGAGGAGCAAAGAGTCCGCTCTGGAGACAGATTCAAGCGGATATATTCAATCATTCTGTAGTAACAATAAACGTTGATGAAGGACCAGCCTTTGGTGCAGCGATTATTGCAGGTGTCGGAGTTGGTGTTTACAAATCCTTTTCCGAAGCAACAGAAAACATCATCAAAATTAAAACACAAATCGACCCAATCAAAAAAAATGCAAAAAGATATAACGAATTCTATCAGATTTTTAAATCATTATATCCAAAATTGAAATTGTCTTTTTCTGAAGTATCAAAATTATTGGGATAAAAATTCTGGGTACCGCAAACAATTTTCTTCTACGGATTCCTTCTTATCTTGGATAGATACCTATAAGCTTTTGTTTCGATATATGGAGCGATGATGTAGAAAACCAATCCGACAATAAGTCCAGCAGGTACATCAACAAAATAATGAGCGTGGATGTAAATTGTTGAAGCACACAATCCCGCCACTATAATCCCGATAATAATCGATACACTTTTGAAATATCGTACAAAGAAGAGGAATATGACAAAAGATATGGCAACATGCGAACTTGGGAATGCACCATTTTCTATTTCAAAATGTTCGAAGATAAATCTCATAATATGATAAAATAAATATCCCTTCGGTGGATTTCCCATTAATTCGGGGATGGTGAATTGGGGTCCAGCAGCCGGACAAAAAACAAAGTAGATATAACAGAAAAAGAATGTTAATGTGATAGTGAATATAAATTTGTGAAATTTTTCAGAGTCTCGCTTAAAATACATTATTATCGGAGGAAGAGATATTATTAGGTAGTAGGAAAAATATGAAAAATACATATACTCTCCGAATAATCGCGATGGGACTGCCTTAGAAAACTCTATGCTTGGTTGGTATCCGAATATTTTCTCATCGAGCATCAAAAATATGTGGTCAAGTCTATGAGGATATATCAAATCCACTAACATCGTAGTTTCTTTGTAAAAAAAGATAAGGAGAACTATCGGATATATATTTCTCCAAAATTTGATAAATCTCCTTTTGTCACTATGGATGTGTTTCACAAAATAAAATATGAAGATAGCAATGCCGAGATGAATCCCTGCGAACTTTAGCCAGTGAAATATCCCCTTAAAGTAGATGGTGACAAGAACAATAATGATAAATTGATAAAATATCATCAATAAATCAATTGGCTTTAAAAAATTATGCTTCTTAAGGAATGTTTTTATCCCAATCATACCCAGTGATTTTTTCTATACCAGACTGCTGTGATTTTTATCCCTTTTGATAAAGGATAATCAGTTTTGTAATCTAACTCCCTGATAGCTTTTGCTGGAGAGCATATCCAATATTTCTGTTTCATCTCAAATATCTTTTGACGATTGATAAGAGCAGGTTTTTTTCTCATATTTGCGATGAACTCGCTAAACAGGGCAATTCCCTGAATAACAGTATAAGGTAATATTAGACTAATCCCTTTCTTCTTGAATGATGTTGCAATTGCCGTCGATATATCTTTATAAGAATAAGTCTTATCTTCGGCAATAAAATATATTTGTCCTGTTGACCTGTTACTCTCAGCAGCAATTACTATCCCTTTCACAAGATCTTTTACAAACACAATGCTTAAATATTTTTCATCGAATCCGACCCTTAATTTTATTCTTTTATTTACTAATTGAAAGTAAAAGTAGACATCCTTATCCCTTGGACCATATACGACTGGTGGTCTGATGACTGTGATAGGAAGATGTTTCATATATTCCACAGCATACTTTTCACCTCCATATTTGCTTTTACCATAATCCGAGATAGGATTACATTTCGCATCTTCAGTCAAGGGATTTAACTCTTTTGCCGGTCCATTTACAGCAAGAGTGCTTAAATAGACCACTTTTCTGATGTTCTTATTGTTTTCAGCACAAGCCTTTAGTAGATTTTTAGTCCCTTCAGCATTAATCCTATAATAATCCTGTTGGTTGTAAGCCTTTGTTATCCCCGCAAGATGAAAGATTTTCTCTTTATCTTTAACAGCATTAATAAGAGTTGAATAATCGGCAACATCTCCAAAAATAAATTGAACCGGTAAGTTTTCAATCCATCTCAAGTCACTGCTTTTTCTCACCAGACAATGAACTTTATAATTTTTGTTTACAAGTTCTTCAACCAGATGACTTCCAATAAAACCATTTGCGCCTGTAACAAGTACATTCATATCTTAAGTTCCCATCCTTAATTTAATGCAATTGGTTCTAAAATGAAATCTATATTACAATTAAAATTGGGGGAACTATTACATAAAAAAATAGCTAAGTCACTAATTTTTTGCAAAGTATCGTTTACTTTTTTCTCATATAAGAACTCCTAACCTTACTACTCCAAAAAGTAAAATGTTGACTTCTATATTATGTAGGATAGAAATAATATTTTTTGAACAAGGAAAAAATCGAATGATTACTCAAATAAAAGATAACACACGAGAGAGATTTTTACTGACTGGTGTTCAGCTTCAGGGTGTTGACTCTGACATTGAATGCGATGAATCATTGAAGGAACTCTTTCGTTTAGCCACATCAGCAGATGGTGAAGTTGTTGCTATCGAAAAAGTAAAGAGGAAAAGAATCGATCCTGCCTATTTTGTTGGGAAGGGTAAATCTGAGGAATTGAAACAGCTGGCAGTTGAAAACGATGCGGATGGTATTATCTTTAACAACGAATTAACACCTGCTCAACAGAGAAATCTTGAAGATCGGACATCTTTGAAAATCCTCGATAGAACCCAGCTTATTCTCGATATTTTCGCAAAAAGAGCAACAACAAAAGAAGGGAAATTCCAGGTCGAATTGGCACAGCTCAAATATCTAATGCCACGATTATCCGGTAAAGGAATTATGCTTTCAAGATTAGGCGCTGGAATAGGAACTCGTGGTCCTGGTGAAACAAAATTGGAAACTGATAGGAGAAGAATCAATAAACGGATTAGGAAATTAGAAGAGGAGATTGAAAAACTTAAAAGACATCGAGAAACTCAACGCAAAAATAGGAAAAAGATTCCTATCCCTATGATTACAATCGTGGGATATACAAACGCAGGCAAATCTACTCTATTAAATACCATCACTAACGCAAATGTTCCTGTCGATGATAAATTATTTATGACTCTCGGAACAAAAACAAAACTTGTTCATCTAAAAAGTGGATTAAAATTTACATTAACCGATACAGTCGGTTTCGTAGATAGACTACCTCATCAGTTGATTGCTGCATTTAAATCCACATTAGAAGAGGTCAGAATGGCTGATTTGCTTTTGCATATTGTTGATATTAGTTCTCCATTTCATCAGAAACAAAGTGACTCGGTTAAGAAAGTATTACAGGAACTCGATTGCGATAATAAACCAATTATTACGGTATTTAACAAGATAGATTTGATTGAAAGTGATCCATCAATAAATTCATCAAAATCACTTCAAGAAGATTCTGTAGTAATCTCCGGATTAAAAGGTATTGGATTGGATAAATTTTTTCAAAAGATTGATGAAAAGCTAAAGGAAGAATATTCGATCAAATATCTTGAGATTCCCTATTATAAAGGGGATATAATAGCAAACTTAAAAAAGCATTCACGCATCATAACTGAAGAATATGAAGACTCTGTGGTTCGTATATGTGCCAATGTTCCTAAAAGATATGAAGATAAATTTGTAGAGTATTATAAATAGAAATTACCAATTGAAAAAAATCTAAAAACCGATATGAACAATCAGAAAATAAATATCAGGATTGCCGGTTTACTAATCAAAGATAACAAGATATTATTAATCAGACATAAGAAGGAAGATAAAAAATATTGGCTCGTACCAGGAGGAAATTTGGAATATGGTGAACGCATTGAAGATTGTCTGAGAAGAGAATTTATGGAAGAATTAACTATGGAAGTGCAAGCTAAGGATTTTATTTTCCTTGTGGAATCAATTTCGCCTAATAAAGATCGACACATATTAAATCTCTTTTACAAAGTAGAAGCTGAAAAATTCAACATTAAAATAGGTGACGAAGATAGGCTTGATGGGGCTGATTTTTTCTCATCCGATGAACTTGACAATATAATAATTTATCCAGATATTAAAACGGAATTGAAAATGTTTTTAGAGAAAGGTTCTACAGGGCAATTAAGTGTGTTTAAAAACTGGATTTGAAAGGGAGCAACAATGAAATTCGGTTTTTTCACATATCCGAAGCTGAATTTAGCAACTCAGTTCACTTTACTTAGAATATTAATGCTCCCTGTTTTTGTTATTTTTATTGTTTATAACCATATAGGTTGGGCATTGATTATTTTCATATTGGCAGCCTTAACTGACGCCATAGATGGATTTATCGCAAGAGTCTTCAATCAGAAATCAAAAATGGGTACTTTTCTTGATCCCATTGCTGATAAACTTTTATTATCGACTGCCTTTTTGATTGTTTCACTCTCTGATAATTTGGTTTTAAGAGTAGATAAGTGGATTGCGATTATAGTTGTTTTTAGAGATTTTGTTATCTTATTAGGAGTAGTCTTTTTTGTATTATACTCTATTGAAATCGAAATAAAGCCGATTTTTTCTGGTAAAGTTACAACATTCCTACAGCTTGTAACTGTAATAATTGTGTTGCTGTTTAATACTCTCCTATCATTCGGACATTCTGAAAAGTATTATCGAATAATTATTAAATATGTTGCTCATATTGTCGTTCTATTTACAGCTTATTCAGGTTATCGATATATTACTCGTGGAATAGGGACACTCGGTGTTCATCAACATAAGGAACCAAAATCTTGAATAATGTTTTTATCTGCAAGTTAAGATATAAATCAACGCTAATAACAAGGTATTAAGATGAAACTATTAACCGCCTCACAAATGAAAGAGATTGATAAAATCACTATCGAAGAACGGGGAATCCCTGGACTTACCCTTATGGAAAGAGCTGGTACTGCTGTTGCCAGACAAATTCTAAGTAGATATACTCCATCTTGCGTAGCTATCTTCATTGGGAAAGGGAACAATGGTGG
>CAZYWQ010000070.1:0-770 GCA_964651675.1 uncultured Candidatus Sumerlaeota bacterium
AACAGCGCTGGGCGCATCGTTTGTGTGAAGTGTCGAGAAAACAAGGTGTCCTGTGAGAGCTGTTCTGATGGTAATTTGTGCTGTTTCCTGGTCTCTGACTTCTCCTACCATTATAATATCAGGGTCATGTCGAAGAATGTTCCTTAAGCAGTGTGCAAATGAGAGTCCAATCTTCGGTTGAATTTGAATTTGTGTTACACCGTGAAGTCGGTATTCAATCGGATCCTCAATGGTAATAATCTTCCTGTCGATTTTGTTGATTGTGCTTAAACAGGCATAAAGAGTGGTTGATTTTCCACTTCCAGTAGGTCCTGTAACAAGAATTATTCCATGTGGTTTTTGAATAAGCCTGAACATTATTCTTAAATGATCATCGTCAAGTCCCAAATTGTGCATTTCAATGAAGCTTGTATCTCTGTTGAGGATACGAATTCCGATACTTTCTCCATAAGGTGTTGGTATGGATGAGACACGCAAATCGTATTCGTTTTCGGACATTTTGATTTTAATTCTTCCATCTTGAGGAAGTCGTCTTTCTGCAATGTTCATATCCGACATAATTTTTATTCTTGATATAATTGCAGATTGGAATTGTTTGATTGTCGGAGGAATGGCTGCTTCATAGAGTAGACCATCGATTCTGTATCTAATTCGCAAATCTTTTTCATAAGGTTCGAAATGGATATCGGTTGCATTGTCAGCGATTGCCTCACCGATAATCTGGTTGACAAATCGTATAATAGAGGCATCTTCTGCCATCTCTTCAATAT
>CAZYWQ010000070.1:780-10082 GCA_964651675.1 uncultured Candidatus Sumerlaeota bacterium
TTCTGTTTTTATGCCTTCGACATCTACGGTTTCATCTTTTCCTTTGTGATCATCCATTAAACCTTCGATGGTCTCAGCACCAATTCCATAATATTTCTGTATGGCTTCTTTGATGTCTTCAAGTGTACTTATTACGGGTTCAATATCGAGTTTGAGATGCATACGAATATTATCAAGGGTGTGTAAATCAAGAGGATCGGTCATTGCGATTTTTAACACACCATTTTTTTGCTCTAATGGGAGAACATGGTAGTGTGTTACTAATTTTGCGGGAACATTCTTGATGATTGACTTATCTACTTCTATGTTGCCCAGTCTTACAAAGGGAATATTAAGTTGTTTGGATAAGGCTTGCTGAACATCTTCTTCAGATACGAAGTTCATCTTGAGAAGAATTTCTCCGAGTCTTGCACCTGTTTTTTTATGTTCTATGATTGCGATTTCGAGGTCTTCAGGATTTAGTTTTCCTGCTTTGACAAGAATCGCACCAATTTGTTCCATATCGTTATTTACCATAAATACAACTCCGAAATATTATTTCTATTATTAGACGGTATAGTTCTTCTTTATATTAAGCAATTATTATGCCCAAGTATTTAAGGAGGCACTTATAGATGAGAGCTTTGGATTACCCACCTCTTAATTTAAGTAAATTCAGACATCCGTGCTGATAATAGATTGTTTCAGCGTTGTCAATAGTTTTTAGAGAATTGAATGTATTAATCGTAATTATGCAATCTGCAAATTGTGATATCACAATTTAAAACCTCTGAGATATTGTAATGTAATAAATTTAACGGTGCGATTTATCGCACATAAAGTCAATGTCGCATAAATGTGACCACTACAAGTTAATTTTATGATATTTTTTTCAACTTGTATTGACATTTGGTTTTCACTTTGTTAGGAATCGCATAATAATAAAAAGGTTTGTAATATCTTGAAAAAAGAAGAATTAAGAGAATTATTTCGGAAAAAAAGAGATTCTTTATCCGATGAGTCTCGTGAGTTATTGAATCGTAAGATGTTAGAGAAACTTTGGCAGTGGCAGATTTTTATTGATGCTGAAATTGTGATGTCTTTTGTTTCATTTAGGAGTGAGATTGATACGCATAATATTATTAAGTATTGTTTGAAGGAAAATAAAAAAATAGCGATTCCAAAGGTTGGGAAAAGAGAGAGTAATTTACAACCTTATTTGATTAAAAAATTTCCTGATGATTTAGAAATTGGTGCTTATGGAATTTTGGAACCGCATCCGGATAAATGTAAAAGTGTAAATATAGATGATATTAACTTGATTTTTGTCCCAGGATTAGTTTTTGATAGGTTTGGTTTCAGAGTTGGATATGGAAAAGGTTACTTCGATAATTTTCTGAAAAAGGTTTCGCAAGAGACAGTTACATGCGGATTGTGTTACTCTTTTCAGTTGGTAGAAAAGATAAATCATCAGAAATGGGATAAGCCTGTTGATTTTATAATGAGCGATGAGGGATTGATTGAATGCAGAGGTGAGGACTGACATAAAATTATTGGAAGGATTAAATATATGGTAAGATTTATCAAGTATGTATTTTGTTTATCGGTGATTGTTGTGTTTCTTTGCTCTTGTTCAAGAATCGAAATGTTACCAGAAGAAAAATCTGTCGAGACTCAAAAAACCAAAGATGAGAATTATAAAATCACCGAAGATAAAGGAAAGCAGGATTTTGGATCGGCAATTTTACTCAATGTTAATGGTGAAAAAGTCTCATTGATGCAGTTTAATCAGGATTATCGATATTATCTTTCTCAAAATCCGAATATTAAAGATTCTATGGAAGTTAAAGATGAATTTTTTAAGAAGTATAAAAGAGAAATTGTTGTTTCTCAATATGCTAAGGATTTGAAATTGGATAAGGATGAAACTTTTAAGGCAAGATTGGAAAATGCTGAAAGGAAGTTGTTAGTTGAGTATTATACGGAAGTGATGATGAAAGAGATTCAGATAACGGAGGTAGAACTCAGGGGATATTATATTCAGCATATAGAAGAATTTACTGTTCCTGAGATGATTAAGGTGAGCATCATCACTAATAATAGTATCGAGGCAATAAAAGAGGCGAAGAAAAGACTGGATGAGGGAGAGAAGTTTGATGTGGTTGCACGAGAATTTTCTATTCATCCATCGAAAGAAATTGGTGGCGAAATAAATGAATATTTTAAGAGAGGTGATAAGAATAGAAAGTTCGAGGATGTTTCATTTTCTTTAAATGTTAGTGAGATAAGTAATATTGTTCAGATTGATTCTGTTTATTATATAATCAAGGTTGTTGGGAAAAAGGATAGGGAGCAAAAACCATTTTCTGAAGTGAAAGATGAGATAAGAAAAAAAGTTCTTGATGAAAAAATAAAAAACAACATAGATAAACTCATATCAAATTCACTGATTGTGACTAATAAGAGCTTGTTAAAATGAGGACTTTCTCAGGGATTATCATTTTTCTTTTAATGGTTAATATTTGCCTGTCTGGAGTGATTGATAAAGTAATCGCAAAGGTTAATGATGATGTGATTACAATGAGAGATCTGGATGCAGAAATGGAGCAGATTCTGGTAGAAAATCCATTGCTGATTGAACCTGATGAAATTGAGAAGATTAAGCAGGATAAATTGCAGGAGATGATAGATAATTTGTTGCTGATACAGGCGGCAAAGGCGGATTCAGAGCCTGTTCCGGAAGAAATTGTTGTTGCTGAGATTAATAAATATCTCGCTGAATTAAGAAGCAATGCTCCGAAGGACATTCCTTTTGAGATGTATCTTGAATCGAGAGGAACATCTTTTTCAGAGGTGAAAGAAAAAGTCAGAGAAGTTGTGGAAAATAAATATATTGTTTCACAGGCGGTTAATAAGCGGATTCGGAGATTGTTGAATGATGATACGGAATATAATAAAGATGAACTTAAAACAAAGTATCGTGTTAGTCACATACTTTTGAGATTTCCCGAGAAACTTACACCTGAAATAGAAAGCAAAATTAAAGTAGAGGCTCTTGAAATTGTCAAGGCACTCAGAAAGGGAAAATCATTTGAAGAATTAGCGAAGATTTGTTCGGATGATGATGCGAACAAATTGATTGGTGGAGACCTTGGATATTTTGATGAAGGACATATACCAGAACCGTTTGACAAGATTGTGCCAAATCTTGATGTGGAAGAAATCAGCGATCCTATCAAGAGTAACATTGGTTATCATATCATAAAGCTGAGTGATAAAATAACAGTTGATGATTTAATTTATTCTGAGAAATACAAAGAAGAAAGAAAATGCTGGATTGAAGAGCTGAGAAAAAAAGCAAGGATAAAAGTATTCTATCCTGAATAAATAAATTTCTTCATCTAAGTTTTGTAAAGAACTTATGGCTAATTAAAAAGGAGGCAATATAAAATGACTAAGGTATACTATAACAAGGATGCTAACTTAAAGGATTTAAAAGGACAAAAGATAGCTATACTCGGTTTTGGTTCACAGGGTCATGCGCAGGCACTTAATTTAAGGGATAGTGGCTTGGATGTTACCGTAGCGGAATTGAAGGGAACACCTAACTATAATCTTGCAGTGAAATATGGATTCGGTCCTATTTCTGCTGAAGAGGCAGCTAAGAAGGCTGATGTTATTCAGTTTTTACTTCCTGATGAATTACACGCACCTGTGTATGATAATTTTGTTAAACAGCATTTGAAAAAGGGCAAGTCGCTGGTCTTTTCACACGGTTTTAATATTCATTTTGGATGTATCAAACCACCTAATTTCGTTGATGTTTATATGGTTGCTCCCAAAGGACCAGGACATCTTGTTAGAAGAGTTTTTGAAGAAGGTGGAGGAGTTCCCTGTCTGATAGCGGTTCAGCAAAATCCTTCTAAGAAGGCAAAAAAGAAAGCGCTTGCTCATGCAAAAGGTATCGGTGGAACAAGGGCTGGTGTTCTTGAAACTACATTTGCTGAAGAAACAGAAACGGATTTATTTGGTGAGCAGGTTGTGCTTTGTGGTGGATTGACTTCATTGATTATGTCGGGATACGAAACGCTTGTTGAGGCTGGTTATCAGCCTGAGATCGCTTATTTTGAGTGTCTCCACGAAGTGAAGCTCATTACAGATTTGATTTATGAAAATGGTATAAGTAATATGAGATCATCTATTAGTGATACAGCGGAATATGGCGATTTAACGAGAGGTCCACGAGTTATTAATGATGAAACAAGAAAAGAGATGAAGAAGATATTAAGTGAGATTCAGAGTGGTCAGTTTGCTAAAGAATGGTTACTTGAAAATAGAGTTGGTAGACCTGTTTACAATGCATTGAAAAGAAAAGGTCTCGAACATCCCATCGAGAAAGTTGGGAAAACCCTCAGGAAAATGATGGGCTGGTTAGGTAAGAAAAAATAAAATGTTTGGAATTTAACCAAATCATTTAGTAGGGGCGAGGTTTCCTTGCCCATATAAAAAGGGCGGGTTGACCCCGCCCCTACAAAAAGGCGAGGAAACCTCGCCCCTACAGTTTTAAAAGATTGTTTTTCTTCTATCCTATTGTTTAGCCAAAAAATCTTTAATCCAGTTAGTCGTAACAGATTTTGGTCTTGTGATAGCAGTTCCTAAAGCTCGATTGTAGATATATTGTGAACACATTCCCATTGCACGAGATACGGCAAAAAGAACTGTGTAATAATCGAACTCTGTGACTCCGAAATGATAGAGTAATGCTCCGGAACCAGCATCAACATTTGGATATGGATCTTTTGCCTTTCCTTGTTCTTTCAAGATATCAGGAACGACTGCAAATAATCTTGCGACGATTTTGAATACCTCATCATCAGGACATACTTTCGTACCGAAATTGTGGAAGGCAGTAAATCTTGGATCTGTTTGTCTCAGAACGGCATGTCCATAGCCCGGAACAACTTTTCCACTGTTTAGTAACGCCCAAACATCTTTTTTCAATTCTTCATCGCTTGGAACACCATTGAATCTTTTCCTAATATCAAGTACATATTTTAGACATTCCTGGTTTGCTAATCCGTGTAAAGGACCGGCAAGTCCATTCAGACCGGCTGAAACGGCATAATAAATATCGGAGAGAGCAGAAGCGACAGTATGGCAGGTATTGGCACTGACATTTCCACCTTCATGGTCGCAGTGTAATACCATATAAAGCCTCATAAGATTAGCGAACTCACCTGTAGGATCGTCTATACCGAGCATATAAGCATAGTTGGCGCCCCAATCAAGCTTTTTGTTAGGTGGTATTATCTCTCCCTTATTAAAACGAATACGATAGACTCCTGCAGCTATAGCTGGTAATTTCGCCAGTAATGATAGTGAATCCTCGAGAGCGGGTTCCCAATATTCTTCTTTCTTCATCCCTTCGGTATATCTTTTACGAAAAACAGATTCTTTCTCCAACGCTAATATTGCTGTGTCGAACATACACATAGGATGAGAATCTTTTGGCATTGCTTTCAGGACATCCCATACATACGAGGGAACTTCGCTTCTCTTTGAATAATCTTCCTGGAGATTTTTAAGAGTGTCTTTATCAGGAAGTTCGCCGACTAATAAGAGATAGAAAATTTCTTCTGGGAGTCTGTCAGTTAAATCGGCGATTGGAATTCCCCGAATAATTAATCCTTTCTCAGGGCTTACTAATGATGTATCGCATATCATTGCTTTTACACCTCTCATACCACCATAAGCCTGAGCAATCGTAACCTCGGAAATCACCTTAGCGGCATTCGCTTTAACCATAGAGCGAATTTCACTTCTTAAAGGCGGGATTAGTTCCGATAATTTCTCTTTTAGTGTTGTCATTTTTCATCTCCTTCATAAAATTTTAAGATGTATATTTGCTCCTAATGGTGTATCTAAAACAACATTAATATTTACACCTTGCTTGTCAATAAATTTGTTAAAAAACTTATTTATTTATTTGAAGGAAGTTCGGTTGTAATCGGCGTTATATGGTGTCGCTAACTTATAACTATGAAAAAAAGCAACTCTATTAAGTCTAAATATTTCAAGGATTATTAATACCTAATTTTAAAGAGAAAAAATGGTTGTATGTATTTTCCTTTGTTATCTTCGCCGTATTTCGATAAAAGCGCCCAAATTATTGTGAATTTTCTCTTTGTTGAGGGATCGCTTTTTAGTTCGTGTTCGTGATATGTAAATAGGGGAAAGAGGCTTTTTGTTTTTTGTGTTCTTTTTCCCCAGGATTTGCTATAATAGTAGATAGGGTATAATATGCTGTATTTCTCTCTATATCGAGTATCCTTATAATAATCAAATATTAGTGTGAGTACATTACATTTGGTTATGTTTTCTCTCTTTTTATAATGTCCAAGAATCCCAAAAGGTCCAAAATTGTGGATATCCATACTGGATGTTTTATTTCTCTTGTATAGGAGGTCGAAGTTAATTTTTCTTTCGATGTTTCCTATTTTTTCACAATCTCCAAGGGGCCATAATATATCAGTCCTGTTTAAGTATTTATCATAGTTAATCAGGGGCCACCACTTTAGGAGGGCTTTTGGTTCTATTTTCAATCCTTTATCCGAACTCCAACTCGTTAGAAGTGGTATTAGTGTAAAATGTTTTATATCGTTTTCTTTAGAAGAGGAAAAAAGTGGAAGCACTTCGAATCTTTTTTTGTCTGCACTTTTATATCGGGAGATGAATGGATAGAGTATGGAACATAACTTGTAGTCTTTTTCGCCTTTCAGGTATGATTCGAACTCATCTATTTTTGCTTGACCATTTTCTATTCCGGTCAGTGATTCGAAAATAAATGGGGTGATTTGATTAAATGGTTCGACCCTATCCGAATCTTCCCCTTTTTCTTTTACCTTTTCTAAGTATTGAATTATGTCGTGCGGCTGAATTTTCCTGAGTTCTATAACAGGAGTAATTATTGGTAAGGGAATAAATGCGTAATATTTGCACTCATTATATCGAGTGAATGTTGATAAAAATAGCAGAGAATTGAAAGCGCTCCCATTCATACCAGCGTATTGATAATTGGCATAGAAGGTCATTATTGGGAAACTGAAAAATATTTTTCCTGCAGGATGACCACTGACATTTGCCGCTTCCATTTTTGAATAAAATGATAGAAATGGAATCGAATATTTAATCTGAAATTGCGTTTCGCCTTTTTTATCATAATATTCATTGGAACCAGAGAGTAAGGGGATTATCATCATCGATTTTTCTTCTTTTTTTTCATTGTATTTGTAGGAGTATAGGGGGAAAAATATTCTCTGGATATCTTTGTATACTTGGGCTTTGTATTCGGTCGATTCGGGAACTTTTTTCTCGGTCTCGTTTTCTTTTTGGATAGTAGTTGTGGATTCCTTTTTTGATGAGGGATTATCATCGCAGTAGACTGAAAAGTTTAATAATAATATGAAAGTTAAAACCATCAAAAGACGATTATACATTATTTTCTTCCTTCCTTTTCTGGTTTTTATATCAAATAAGTAATTGAACTGATAATAAAAGACAATTATTTTTTGAGATTTTTTCTGAAGCTACAATTTTTCGAATTTTGTCTTCTATTGATATTTGTTGACAGATATTGTCTTTGTCCATTATCAATCGTTGTTTAAAATCGTTGTATTAGAGTGAGGATTTTCAAAACCTTTGGAGTGCGAAAGCTTGCTTTCGCTTTGTTTTGTGGAAGCTTGCTTCCACTGTAGGGAACGGTTTAAAACCGTTCCCTACGATAATTATTGTGGTGAAAGAAGAAGAGAAAGAAGTATAATTACTGTTTTTTCATATCCCCACAATAAATTGTGGGGTTAATAAGAAAGAGAAATAGACTGTAACACGACATTTATGTCGTATAATAAAATGTAGGGGCTTGATTTATCAAGCCCATTTCCAAAATATTCTTTGGATAATAACGGATTCGATAAATCGAACCCCTACAAAATATTTGGAGATGTAATATGGGAAAGGTAAGTATTGGTAGAATTAATCAGGGAATAAAAGAGGGATTGGTTAAGGTTCTTGATTTATTAGGCGGTCTGGAACATTTTATTGACCGAAATGATAGGATTATGCTGAAGCCTAATCTGAATGGTGAAGAGGGTTGCACTAATATTGAGCTGGTTGAGTGTCTTTTGCAGTTACTTCTTGATCTGAATGTGAAGAAGGTCTTCATTGCTGAGTCTACTTTTGGGACCAGTCAGATAACAAATATGTTTTTTAATAAAACAGGTTATTCTGATTTGGCAAAAAAATATAATATTGATTTGGTCAATTTGAATAAGTCTGAAGTAGTCAGGGTTAAGGTGGAAAAACCACTTATTTTGGAGAAGATCAATATTGCAAAGGAAGTGTTTGAAGCGGATAAGATAATTAACCTTCCGAATATGAAGGTGCATTATGCTACTGGTGTTACATTAGCTATGAAGAATCTGAAAGGATTTCTGGTTGGTGATGAAAAGAAACATTTTCATACGGTTGGATTGGATAAGGCAATTGTTGATTTGAACAATACTATAAAGGTTCATTTAAACATCGTTGATTGTATATCGTGTATGGAAAGGATGGGACCTCGTGGTGGAGATATTGTTAAACTCAATCTTCTTATAGCTGGTGAAAATATTGCGGAGGTTGATTATGTCGGGACTCAGATTATGAGTTATGGTGTTGATGAAGTTAAACATCTGAAGTATTACCTGGAAATGAATAAAGTTGATCTGGATAGTGTTGAAGTTGTTGGTGAAGATATAGGTAATGTGAAATACCGATTCAAAAAGGTGGATCTGAAGGGTATTGTTCCTAAAGGATTCAGAATACATAATAGAGATGCTTGCAGTTCCTGTATGAATGCGTTTTTGTTATCGTGTTTTCTTCTTCAGGACAAATTGGATGAAGATATGGATGTGTATTTAGGTTCGTTGGTGGAGGAAGATGACATTTCTGAAGGATTTAAGATTGGATTTGGTAACTGTTGTCCTAAAGAGATAAATTTTGAGAAGAGAATTAATGGTTGCCCACCGTATCCGTATCTGCTCAGGGATCTGATTGAGAAAATTAAGAAGTGAAATGTCTTTAACTTCAATAAGAACCTATTCGAGACTCCCGAAATGTTAAAAAAGTAATATTATTTTTTATGTCATGCTGAACTTGTTTCAGCATCCAAATTGAGATTCCGAAACAAGTTCGGAATGACACAGTGTGATTTGTTAATGAGTTTTGTTAATCAAAATAAAAATAATGATTGATATTGCAGGTGGAGACTAATAGGAGAATATAAC
>CAZYWQ010000071.1:0-10033 GCA_964651675.1 uncultured Candidatus Sumerlaeota bacterium
ATATCACCCAATCCCACCTTTGTCCTCGATAGAATCTCAGGAATATCCGAATTAACTTTGACGACTATTCCTACAAGAAGAGAAAAAACAAATGCCACGAAAATTCCAGACATATTCGTTTTCAAAGCTCTCCGAACCAACTTTATATCCCCGAGTGTTGTTCCAAGAGACAACGCCACATTTGGACCCAATAATGGAGCAATAACCATAGCACCAATCACAACAGCAACATTGCTATTCAAAATTCCAACAGCAGCAACGACGGAAGAAAGAAAAACCATTACGATATAAACTGCCGATAATTCAATTCTATCCGAAATATCCGAATAGAGTTCTTCCTGACTAACCCTACAAGATTTTTTCTCGGTTTTCTGATTCGATTTTGCACATTCGGTTTTAGGTGGAACCTCATCAACCGACTTCGGTCTGGGAATTGAAGCCTCTACAGAAAAAAGTATTATCCTGAAACCCTCAACCATCGAGAAATGCTTTTCTAAAAGTTCCAGTACTCCTTCTGTTTCGGATGAATCCAACAGAATTCTTGTTAGAATCATATTTTCCGAAATCTTCTCAGACCAAAAACCCTCTAAAGATTTTTCTCTCAGTACTTCCTGCACTTCCTCTTTTTTCTCTTTCGGAAGAACTATTTCAATTAAACGAAGTGCCATATCAACCTATGCAGAGATTTTCTTAAGTCGAATATAGATATTGTTATAAATCTTTAGATTGTCCCCATATTATATGTCAAGAAGTGAATGAAAAGTGAATTCCCATTTGTATATTTACCGAATCTTACTTAATCGTTTCTTTAATCGCCTGAAGAAGATCGCGAAAAGAATAGGGTTTTTGTAAAAAACAATATCCCCTCTCACAAATAGTAGTCCATTGTGATTTCTGATCAGTGTATCCACTTGTCAACAATGTTTTAATTTCAGGTTTACAAGAAATTATCTGCTCAATCAAGAAAATACCCGTTTTATCTGGTAATACCACATCACTAAAAACAAGGTCAAAGTTCTGTTTTTCCCTTTCAAAAATCTCAAGAGCTTCTTCCGCACTTCCTGCATCGAATACAATATAGCCACTTTTACTAAGCGTCTTTTTGGCGAACTCACACACTTCTTGCTCATCTTCTACCAATAATATTCTCTCTCCCTCACCTCGTAATTCTCCCAACAAAGGAGTTTCCTTAGGCTTCTCCTTCGGTTTCCCATAAAAAGTAGGAAGGAAAACCTTGAATGTCGAACCCTTCCCTTGTTCACTATACACATTTATCCAGCCTTCATGATGTTTTACTATTCCATAGACAACTGACAAACCAATCCCTGTCCCTTTCCCTTTTTCCTTTGAACTAAAAAATGGTTCGAATATATGACTCATAATTTCTTTGCTCATACCTATTCCTGTGTCTGAAATCGAAAGGCAAATAAAATCTCCGGGACGAGAGTAGGAAATGCTCTTACAAAGTTCTTCATCCAAAACTACACTTTCCGTTTTAATAACAAGCTTTCCGCCTTCAGGCATTGCATCTCTTGCATTAAGCGCAAGGTTCATAATTAACTGTTCAATATTCCCTTTGTCAGCACGCACCAAATTAAGATCGGACGCTAATTCCTTGTTGACAATAATATTTTCACCTATAATCCGCTCGAGCATAATTGAAAAATCTTCAATTACATCGTTAAGACTCATCGGCATAAACTCCATCGGCTGCTTTCTACTAAATAGTAGCATTTGTCGGGTAAGCTCAGAAGCTCTCAAAACATTATTATGAACTTGTTCCAAATCGCTGTATAAAGTTGATGTCTTATCTATGTCCATCATTATCATATCAGTGTATCCCTGAATTGCAGTAAGTAAATTGTTAAAATCATGAGCAATGCCACCTGCTAATCGACCCACTGCTTCCATCTTTTGAGACTGAAGAAATTTTTCCTCTAACCTCTTTCGATCGGTAATATCATTCAGAATTCCTAATGCTCCAATGACCTTACCTGTTTTATTATCATAAATGGGAACAGAACAATCACTTATCCATTTTTCTTCCCCTTTAGGTGTAACTATTCTATAATCCATCTTATATCTACTTAACTCACCTTGTTTGAATGCTTGATTATATCTAAGAGGATCCTGCGGTGCATCGGGATCTGTTACGACAGTTTCTTCAACAATTGCTCGCATTTTGTCGAATGTTAAATCCTCAGGTGCAATGCCAAGTAACTCTCCACAGTTCTCACCAATTAATTCATATTTATCCTGGGCAAATTTAAAAAGATACGGTATGCCCATTGCGTTTTCAATAGTAGCACGGTATACTTGATGAATGTGTCTTAATTCTTCTCCAGCTTTTTTCCTTTCGGTAATATCTATTATCATTCCTAAAGCACCCTTATAATTTCCTTCAGAATCAAAAATAGGAGTGGTTGATACAATTGTCCAGAGATCTTCACCATTTTTTTTCTTGAACCTAAAATCGAGATTTTCACTAATACCACGGTGCCCTCGCTCTAAGTTGGCTTCAGCAAGAAGTTTTTCTTCCTCACCCATAAATTTAAATAACAATTGTCCTTTCATTTCCTCTTCACTATAGCCTAACATATTTGCCATTTTTTCGTTCACATAAGATGTTCTATTTTCTGCATCAAGTACCCATATACCTTCATTGGCTGTCTCTACAAAACGCCGATACTTTTCCTCACCCTCTATTAGCGCTCTTTCTGCTTCTTTACGGTCCGTAATGTCCCTGAAACTTCCCAATATACACATCTTACCTTCCATATCAAACGCTACTGCACCGGCTTCTACAGGTACTATCCGCCCATCTTTTGTCTTGAATTCTGTCTCACCACATTCTCTTACCGGCTTGCTTGATATCCTACCAATTACCGATTTTATTTTTGCCATCTCCTTCTCTGGATGAATATCCTCTATCGATAATTTTAAAAGCTCTTCTTTACTATATTCAATTAAATTGCACGCTGACTCATTGACATTTAATATATGACCTTCCATGTCTATAATTATGATAGAATCAAAAATCTTATTAAAAACATTGCGTAAGAGTTTCTCACCTTCTCGAAGCCTCTCCTCAGAAAAAATCCTTTCAAAGGCTCCTCCACTATGGTCTGCAAGAGCCTGTAATGTCTCCAGATCTTTCTGAGTATAAGCATTCAATGCATAGCTCTGAATTGATAAAACTCCTACTACTTTATCCTTTTCACGGACTGGAACAAACATCAAAGATGTTGAACGACGAGACCTATCTCCGAAAGTTATCGATTCTACACTTTTAGGGTCCTTCTCTCGCAAAATAAGAAATCCACCCTCTAATATCGCTTGCCTCATATAAACACCAGGTTCTCCTTCCCCATAGCTCTGAAAGTCCTCTTTTCGCTTACCATCTATTATATCCATTGCAAGAATTGGTGTGACAGCATCTTCCTGCCCTGAATACAAAACAAGATAACACGAATCCCATCCTATCAATTGATCTGCTACATCTACTATAATCTTCGCCGCCTCCTTAGGACTCCTCACTTCACCCATTCTCTTACCCAATTCAGCAAACGCTTTACTCCGTCGTTCTTCTTGTTTGCGAGTAAATAAATGACCTAATATCTGTGCAAATAAGATGAGTATTTTTTGTTGTTCTTCAGTGATAGGTTTCTTTGAAAACAAATTATCTGTATTTAAAAATCCAATTACCCTTTCACCATCCCACAAAGATGTGACAGCTCTTTCCCCTTGACCCAAATCTTCTTTCTTGGGATTAGTCAAGACAGCCTTTTCCTGATAAACAATTGTTTTTTTATGCTTTAGAAGCGTCGTCAATCCGTCATAAGATCTGATCCGATGTTTTTCACCGCTTTCATCCCGAATTTTACCATTTTCATCAACACCAAAAGAACCTACTTCATAATCAGGATTTTTTTTATCTATAAACCAAATACTAAGTCGATCAAAACCCAAACGGCTCCGCCCTAATTCTATAGCACGATAGCAAACTTCATCAAATGTTTTTGCTTCTGAGAGTTCGATACTCACTTCATACAAAGCTGACAATTGTTTAGAAAATTGTTGTTCAACTTCTACTTTTTCTTTCAGGATTTCTTCGATATGCTTGAACTTAGCCTTGGTTTTTTCTAAGTTAGCAACTTTCCGACGCAGATTCGCCAACTCATCCCCAGCTTTTTTCTTGCTCTTGCGGTTATCTTTCATTATGCCTACTCCTTATAAAGATAGGCTATAAGGAAAAATAAAAAATTGTCATTTTATCGTCACGAAATGAACAATTAAGATGAAGTGGTATTTTCTTCTACCAACATTTTTCTCTAATGCGTTTTGATTTCAGTTTCATTAATCTTTCTACTAATATATTGCATTTTTTTATGGTGATAGTCAAGATATATAATAAACTCCCCTTGAGAGTACAAAAAATTACCAATTAAGAACCAAAATAAGCTGTAACAATAAACTCAATTTACTCATTACATATTATTTTTGCCGCTTTTTTGATATTACTGTGAGAACCACATAGGAATAATCTATCCTTAGGACTTATAGTTGTGTCGCCTCGTGGAACAACAAATGCATTTTTTGAATCGGTATAGATACAGGTTATAACAATTCCTTCGGGAAATCCATTTTGTTTAACTAAAGAAGCTATTGTCATACCTGAACATAATGATTTTTCAGGTACATTAACAATACATATCTCGATATTTTTAAGACTAATAACCTTTCTTAATTCAGGACTTTCGATATTAATTATTAATTGGTCGATGAGTAATTGCGTTGTCCTTGCAATATGGTGCACACCCAGACTCTTATAGACATCCTCATATTGCGGATCATTCAATCGCACCAGGACCTGAGGTACCTTAAAATGTTTTGCCAGAAGGGCAAATGCTAAATTATCAGAATCCTGTGTCATTACAGCAACTGCCACATCACATTTTTCTATCCTTGCATTTTCAAGAGTCTCAAGATTGGTAGCATTCCCATTTATCGAAACCGTCCCATATTTCGCATATATTTCTTCACACACACATTGATTCATATCAATAACCACAACATCATGTTTATGCTCGACTAATTCCTTCGCCAATCCTTTCCCGATCAACCCTCCTCCAGCTATTATGATATACATTTTAGTTCTCCTTTTCCCATATTTTTATCCTGAAAATGCCCTAATTTTTCCATGCTCTCCGACTAAAAATTAACAGAACAGGTAAAATTTCAAGACGCCCTGCTAACATTCCAAAGATATAAGTCAATTTCACAACATCTGGTAATGCTGACATCTCCTTTACACTGAAAAAACACGGTCCGATATTCCCTAACGCAGAAAACATACCTGAAAGCGACTGCCAACTGTTTAAGTTGGTGAAAAATGCCGTGATAAATCCACCAACCAATATCAGAAACAACCAGCCAAAAAAGAGTCCCGTGATTCTCTTTATTTCTGCATTCGGAAAGATTTTCTTATCGATAACAACTTCAGACAAAGCCTTCCTCGGTAGCCACAATCTCTTAATCTGAACCTTAAACAACCTAAATAGCACCACAATCCTTAACACTTTTATCCCACCGGCTGTTGAACCCACACTACCTCCGATTAACATTAAGATTAATATTATCTGTTTCGACATAGCAGGGAAAAAAGCATCATTTATATCAGTCGTACCGTACCCTGTTGTTGTAACAATGGACACAACCGTGAAAATTGTGTGTCTGAAATTGCTTTCTAAATTATCAGAAGAAGAAAAAGAAACGCTCTTATAATGATTGAATAAAATAAAGAGAACACAAATCACGATTATAAAGAGGAAACACCTTAATTCGGTATTCCTATAAACATCTTTGAATCTACCCACAATAATCTTATAATGGATAAGAAAATTTATCCCACCTAAAAGCATAAAAAATGTTATCGCATACTCGATTGCCTTATAATTCGGATGCCCAATCTGCCTGTAATAATCAATGCTTGCATCATAAGGAGAGAATCCACCTGTCGATAAAGTAGTCAGACTATGGCATACAGCATCAAAAAGACTCAATCCAAGAAGCTTCAGCACAATCATTTCTAATAGAGTAAAGGATCCATAAAGACTCCATAATATCACTGCTGTTTTAAAGATGCTTGGCGTTGGTCTTGCAGAATCTATCTTATGCGATTCGGCTGCAAATAATTGAAAATAAGCATTATTAGACTTGAATGTAATCGCAAGAAAGAGTGTTAATATCCCCAATCCACCTAACCACTGGATAAAACTTCTCCAGAAAAGTAAACTCTTCGATAAAACACCTATTTCAGTGTAGATCGTAATACCAGTAGTAGTTAACCCACTTACCGTTTCAAAATACGAATCGATAAAAGACTTATCAGAACCAATAAAAAATGGTAAACAGGCAAAAGTTGCCAGAACGATCCACGCACAACCACAAATCAACATACTTTGAAGAAAAAAGATTCTTCCAGGCTTAAAAGCCTTCTTCAATATGAATCCTGTAACTATACAGGCAAGAGATGGGATGAGAAAAACTCTCCACATATTTGTTTCTTTATAGATGATAACAAATAGAAGTGGCAGAAGAAGTAACACGCCCTGAATTATGACTAATAATCCCAAAGTGTTTAAGACTGTATGTAATGTAGACAATCTCTTCATAGTAGTCAGACACAGTTGAATTAAACACCACTCAATTCCATTAAAACGATTAAAAACACTTTGCTTAAATAATCGACATTCAACCAGTCAGACTTGAGATTGTTTTCCAACTAATAGGCGAGACATTCCCCTTTTAATGTAACACGAGCTTCAGCTTGTAGGTTGTTGTTTTAGTTTTCAGAATGGACAGGATGGACGGATGGTCTGGACTGGATGATGTGGGTGGTGCAGGATATTTATCCTGAACTATTTAATTCCACCATACACAATTCTTAATCCACCCTGCCAATAAACATCAACTGATTTAAAACCAGCTTCCTTTAATGCCGTCAGATAAAAATCAACTGTATATCCATCATCCGTGCCTTCGAAATCCTCACTGAACAACAAGGTATCTTTCACTTCCTGATGATAATCCTTTATTTTATACTCCGAATAAATCGAACTCCAAAATTGATCCCAGGTTTCTCCTTTCATTAGTCTCGCTTTATCTTTTTGAAGCTTACTCAAACGCTCAATTGCAACTTTGTCTTTTGGTAAATATGGATCACCATTCAGGAAAATTCCACCCTCTTTCAGGGTAGAATATATTCTTTTATAAAGTAGCACCTGATTTTTTTGAGAAAGCCAATGTAGCGAAGTTAAACTCACTACAGCATCAAAATAATTCTGATACTTTTCAAACATCTCTTTTTTTCTCATATCCCGCAATTGTATGATGCCATTGCAATCAGTTGATATGGTATTTCTAAAAATGGCGAGAAGTAATGGGTCGATGTCAATAGCAACAAATTCAACATCCTGTTTTCGCTCCAAAAAATATTTCACAAGAGTCCCTGGACCACACCCCAAATCCAGCAATCGAGGATTTGTTTTCGATGATAATCCTGATAAATGAAAAATTGTCTCGATTTGCTCATTTCTAAATGGATTATGAACCAACTGCATTTTGTCCCAACGCTCAATAAAATTAAACCAGTCAAAATTTTCCTTATTCTCTTCCAACCATTTTAAAATTTTCATCTTCCGGAGCCCCTCAACAAAATCTCTATATGCTTATGAGATATTAAAAACCTATTTTTCTCTGTTTTCTGATAAAGACTTCTGAAACTCATTTATCCGATTCAATACAGTGTGATATGTTTTGACTTCTTCACTCTCTGATTTTTTTATATTTCTAATCGCATCTTCTATAATAGACTTTTCATTTTCGCCACAATTTTTTAGCATCCCTCTTAACTTTGGCAATGCTGCAACACTCCTTATCCCAAATCTACTAACTGACACTACTGCCTGCATACGAACATCTCCAGCATTATCATCCAACGCTCCTATGAGTGGTAGTATTGCACCTTCATCAAATGGTGCCAAATGCCCTAATAATCCCGCTGCATACAATCGTGTATGTTGATTCCCGTTTTTAAGCCCTTGAATATATCTATCCCGCAATTCATCTGATCCAATAACAGAAACACCATCAGGTATTTTTATTTCTTCCAATACAATGTTACCATCACCTATGAAAATTGACATTGTCTCATATTTATTAAAAACATTTATCATACTTTCTTCTCTTGCCACTACAAGATAGATCCCACTTGGCATATGTAGCTCCCAATCAAATTCAATAGGATCTCTATCGAATGTATTTGTTTTACCAGGACCTGGTCTGATAATAATTTCAAGATTTTCGGACTCAATCATAGCAAATTTTTCAAGGGCATCATTAAGTGCATCCGTATTCCCTCGATAATAAACACTCTCATCACCATTAACCCAACGCGAATAAACTCGACTCTCAAGATTTACAACAGATACGACCCCCTTACTCCATTGCTCATCATTGGGAACTGGTTCATTTCCAAATATTTCGGTTCCTAAACTGAATACTTCATTAATTATTAAAGAAACAAATAATAATAAGATAAAAATAATCTTTGTTCTCAATAAATTGATTCTCAAATACATATTAGTTTCCCTTCCTATTATTTTTCAAAGTTGTAATATATCAGACAATTAAGGTAAGCAAAAAGTTCCCCGATTTCTTCTTAGGGTTGTAGGTTTGTCCTGCACTACTGTCTATTCGTCTTATTCTCTTCGATAATCAAAATTTTACCAAGAACAAAATGCGCAATAATACCTGACAAAAAATGCGCCAATGCCAAACCAGCAAACAATCCCTTTAATCCCCAAACATAAGAACCTAAAAGAGCAAAAGGAATGTAAAGAAGAAACATCTGTATAATCATTAAAAGGGCAGCAATAAACGGTCTGTGTAAGACATTAAGGGCTGACACACAGATTAACAAAATGCCTGATAAACCATAGCCCAAGGATACAATCCTGAGATAAATTACTATCGTTGAGATAACCTTCGGATTCTTATCGAAAAGAACAGCAACTGGTTTTGCCAACAATGCCAATAAAACAAAAAGTACTATACCCCATTCAATGGAAAACCGTTTACTGTATTTAATTCCCAATCTCACACGATCAAATCTTCCAGCACCCCAATTCTGCCCAACAAATGGTCCAATAACTACCGACAACGAGACAATAACTGTCATCGCAAAAAATTCAATACGAGAAGAAACACCAAAAGCAGCAACTGCTTCAGCTCCATAATTAGCAACAATCTTCGTAATTATACCAACTGCTAACGGAATCACCACTCGTGTTCCGATTATCGGCAGACCAATATAAAGAATCTCTGCCCAGGAAACCAAAATGGTTTTAAGCGGTGTTAATACGAATGTAATCATTCGTTCCCGATAATAAAGAACATAAAAAGCAACAACAAAAGTAATCGCACGACCAATAACAGTTGCTAAAGCGGCTCCACCTACTTCCAATCTTGGAAATGGACCAATTCCAAAGATTAGTAAGGGATCCAGAATCATATTAAGTAAAGCTGCGATTACCATAATTATTCCGGGCGTTTTTGTATCGCCTATGGCACGAATTGCATTATTCCCCACCATCGGAACAACAACAAAAACCATCCCAAAATACCAGACTCTCATATATTGCCTGATTAATACTATTATTTCAGAAGACGCCCCTAATAATTTGAATAGAGGATCAATCGTGAAAAGCCCAACAATTACAAAAACTATAACTACTAACAATGCTAATATTAAACCATCAGTTGTTATCCTTTTTACTTTATCCTGTTTTCCTTCACCAACAGCGCGTGCTATAACGGCTGCTGCTCCCAAACCAAGTCCTATAGCGATGCTATTAATAATTAAAACCACAGGGAATGTAAAACTCAAGGCGGCTAATTCTTTTGTCCCGAGTTGAGCAACGAAAAATGCATCAACAAGATTGAATAAAACCATACTGACTATTCCGAACAC
>CAZYWQ010000072.1:0-10020 GCA_964651675.1 uncultured Candidatus Sumerlaeota bacterium
ATGAAAGGGCATACGCATTGCTAAAGTCAGCAGAGATGTCGATCAAACTCGACAAATATGATGCGGCAAAATCGAAACTGGAATCCTTAATCGAAAAATATCCTTATACCCGTGAAGCCAAACAGGCTCAAGAACTATTAGAGAATCTGGATGATAGAAAAATCAAAAACGAAATTGACGAAGCCTGGTCGCTAAAAAATAATAACAAACTAATCGAAGCATTAGAACAACTCCAAAAAATAAAAGAGAAATATCCTGATTGTAAATATAGAGAGCAAATAGAGACAAAAATCAGTGTTCTGAGAAAAATGATAAAATACAAAGAAGAAGATCAAAAGAAAAAAGAGGAAAAAAACCAGACATTAAAAGAGTCCCTAAGACTAAGTCGAAATTACAATGAATCTTCATTTGAATCGATCACCAATTTACCCGAGAATCCCGATAATGAATTTTTTGTAGCACTTACTAATCTCGACTATAAAACAAGATTACTTATCAGAGACTGTGTAGAAGTCCTAACAGACTACTTTGATGAACGAGTAAATTTCCTTATTAAGAAAACAAATTTACCAAGATATGAGAAGATTATGAAATCGCACGAAAGCAAAATCAAGGAATGTGCCGTATTTATTTTTACATTCGTAGGAGATGAAAGGCAAATCTGGCTTGATCTTACTACATACTTCGGACAACCAAAGTATACATTTGAAAATAACATTAAAAAACTAAACACTAAAATCAGAGACTATTATTCCGAAAATGACGAACTTGTTAGGAAAATGCTTAGCATATATTAAGTTGAAATTTGATTACAATCCCAATTAACTAAATCCCAAAATCAGAAAACATTTAATAGAAGGGAAATATGTATGAGATTCTCGCAAACTAAAAAGAAAGAAAAACTCAACATTACCAAATTGTTGAAAGAGAAAAAAAATATAGTGGCGGTAACCAGTGGAACACATTGGGACAGAGCCTGGTATTTACCTTTTGAACAATTCAGGATCAAACTTGTCGATGTAATGAATCATCTACTCAATGTTTTTAAGAAAAAGAAAAACTTCAAAAAATTTGTTTTAGATGGGCAAACAATCATAATCGAAGATTATCTTGAGATAATGCCTCACAAAAAAAGTGAAATCAAAAAACTTATACAAAATGGGCAATTGGTTGTGGGTCCATTTTACATTTTACCTGATGAGTATTTAGTCAGTGGAGAATCAATGATAAGAAACATATTAATTGGTCAGAAAATCGCAGAGGATTACGGACAATCGATGAATACCGGATACATACCTGACCCTTTCGGACATTTTTCCCAATTACCACAGATTCTCAACGGATTTGGAATAGATTCATTTATTTTTATGCGAGGAATGGGAGAAGAAGGTGAAAAATTAGGAACAGAATTTATCTGGGTTGCTCCAGATAAAAAAAATAAGATCTTAGCGGTCCATCTAATATGCGAATATGCTAACGCTGTCGGATTGGGAATAACAGACAAGCGTGCCCTTTTCGAGTCCGAAAGAGTTTCCACTGCAAAAGCTGATCTTAATCAGGCAGTAATCAGAGCAAAAAAAATCATCCAAGATTTAAAAATGCATTCTAATTCAAAAGTGCTTCTCTTTGTTAACAATCACGATCATCATTTTGCACAAGAAGATATTGGAGATGTCATAGACCATCTAAATAAAGAAATCAAAGATACCCATTTCATCCATTGCTCATTTGAAGACTACATCAATTATTTGAAAGAATCGAATCCAAAAATGAAGGAATATGAAGGTGAATTGCATAAAGGCAAATACTTCTATTTACTTTCGGGAGTCTATTCAGCACGAATGTATTTGAAGATGGCAAATGAGAAGTGTCAAAGGCTTACCGAAAGATACTTAGAGCCACTATCAAGTTTCGCATATTTAGGAGGACATCACTATCCTCAAGAAATGATAGAGTATGTATGGAAACTACTGCTTCAGAATCATCCACACGATGAAATATGCGGTTGCAGTGTAGATGCCACTCATCGGGATATGGATAATCGTTTTGATAGAGTGAAACAGGTTTGTGATGTTCTAATAGAAAAAGCAAAAAAGAATATTTCGAAAAGAATAAAAACAAATTTAGAAAATGATTCACTACCATTTGTTGTTTTTAACATGTTGAATTGGGAACGCAACGCCTTTGTAAAATGTAATCTGCACATTCCTTATAAAATAACGAAAAAAATGAGAGAGAATGAACTCACACTTTTTGATAATAACGGCAAAATTCTGCCTTCCAAAATTAAAAAAGCTGATATTTTTTATGATGATGTCGCATACGGAAGTGAGAAAATGCAAAGTATCACTGTCGAGACCATCGCCAAATTACCTTCTTACGGATACAAAACACTCTTCATTAAAAAACAAAAAAGTAAAGCACCATCCACTGACTTAAAGATTACACCAAATGGTAGTGAGAACACTTATCTTAGATTCAATATTAATAACAACGGAACCATTGATTTATATGATAAAGTCTCGAAAGCCAAATACAAAAAGTTACACCTATTTGAAGATACCGAAGATGGTGGAGATGAATATGATTACTCACCGATATTGAATAGTGAGACTATCACATCAGAAAATACGAAGGCAAAAATCACACTTTATGAAAAATCAGACATTAGAATTACCTATAAGGTAGAAATCAAATTACGAATTCCCAAATCTCTCTCAACAAACAGAAAAAATCGCAGTCGCGAAAAACAGCTTTTAAACATTACCACTTTAGTAACCTTATGTTCTCAGCACAAATGGCTAAATTTTCAAACAGAAGTATTTAACAATTGCAAAGACCATCGTCTGAGATTGGCTTTCCCAACGGGTTTAAAGACAGATTATGTTTTCGCAGAAAGTAAATTCGATGTAGTAAAGCGATCCGTAATTATGCCAGACAAAAAGGAAGTAGAAGACTGGCGACAGAAACCTGTGCCAACTAAGCATCAGGAAAATTTTGTGGATGTTTACGATGGCAAGAATGGATTAATGTTTTTTAATTGTGGATTACCTGAATATGAAGCCAAGAAATCTACAAAAGGATTAACATACTACCTCACATTATTCAGAAGCGTAGGATGGTTAAGTCGAAATGATTTACTAACCAGAAGCAATCATGCCGGACCTTTTTATGCAACTCCCGATGCTCAATGCCTTCAAAAGATGGAATTCAGATATGCTATCTGTCCACATAAAGGAGATTATACGACTGATAATACTTTTAAACTTGCCTATGAATTCAAGAACGAACCAACTGTTTTCCTCATTAATCAGAAAGATGATGCGTATGTAAAAAGAAATGATGAATTACCATTAGCAAAATCTTTTATAAGTACTGACTCAGACAGTATTATTATTTCAGCATTAAAGAAGGCGGAAAAGGATAATTCTTTAATCATCAGATGTTTTAACATTACGAATCGAAGTCAAGCTGCGATAATACATTCAGACAGAGAAATGACAAAAGTCTATAAATCCAACCTGCGAGAAGAAAACACTAAAAAATTGGTAATTGATAAGAAAAATAGATTCAAAGATTCTATTATATCTAAAGGAATTACAACCTACAAAGTCTATTTCAGAAATGGCAATAAAGGGTAATTATTAGGCATTGCATATTAAAAAACTTGAGGATTGCATTATGCAATTGTAGTTCTTTGGCATGGGAATGCAGGAAAAAAAATCAATTTTACGGTTTTCGACTTATCCTAAATAATCCATCCTTTTATTGTTTTACTTGAAGACAACAATTGGATATACTTAGTATAGTTACCAACAGGCTCAGACCATTCAGGATTAGCTTTTTTGAGTGAATCTATAACAATTTTCTCCTCGATTTTATGTTTTTCATAATCGCATGCTCGAATAACCTTATAACATATTGGACAAATATACTTAATCATTTTAACCACTTCTTTTCGCAATAAACATTTGTCTTTGTTTATATAGAAATCCAAATTACATAATTATTTTTCTATGTAGGTTGCTAAGCGACTCCCTTTAATCCTGCGTAGACAGAAGTAAATGGTTATTTATATCGCTTAACAACCAAATATATATGACGCAATATTAATGCCTGTTTTAAGCCTTTTCTGTACTGCATTTGCAGAAACATTATTGCTCTAAGGTTAATCATTAATTTGTTTAAGATACCTGAGATTTATACTTTTTTTTCAGTAGTGCATTATGCAATTTATTACACACTGTATGTGAATCCAAATTCCCATTTCATCTCGACTTTTAAGAAGAATTTCAGTTAAAATAAATAGATTGAAAAGAAGATAGCATTATGATAAATAACCAGGTCAGAAAAATTAACTTCTAAATCAGGAATTTTCTTTAATTATATCTTTTAATGTAATTCTCATTACGCAAAAAACAAAAAATAAATTTGATAGCCATAGAAGGCGTAATTTATGAATTTAAAACATAATAGTATATTAATTGTTTGTTGCATTTTAATTACATCCCTTTCTTCGATTTTATTCTCGGATGATGAGAAAACATTACCTATTCAGATACAGGTTTCTGCTGGATTTGATGGGAAGTACAAGGAGCATAGTTGGTTTCCTGTTATCATACAAGCATCAAACAGACCGCCTTCTGAGCAATCATCCAATGAAAAGATGACCGAGTTTGAAGGAACTCTGGAGATAACCACTACTGTTACAAATAATCAAAAAGCAAATTATATAAAAGAAATTAAACTTCCTGTTTTCTCCAACAAAAAATATATCTTTTATATTAAAGGAACTTTTGATGGCAGAATCGAGATTACCTTAAAAGATAAAAAGGAAAAAGAATATCTGAGTAATACTGTAGCTTTATCACAAATCCCAATAAGTGGTAAGATTATATTACTTATTGGTTCACCCGAGACTCAGATTTTTTTCAATAGCCCTAATCATTTTAATGGATTTTCGGCTGTTGCTAAACCTAATCCCCAGGATTTGCCTGATAAATGGTATGGATATAGTGGCGTTGATCTGGTTATCATTTCGGATTATCAAAAAAGACAACTTTCTGATGAACAATCAAAGGCTCTGGATATATGGATCAAAAATGGTGGTAAAGTCATAGTATCGGTAGGAACAAAATGGCAACTATTCAAAGACACATTCATAGAAGATATGTTGCCTGTAGATTTGACTGGTTCAACTACTATTAGCAGTCTACAGATTTTCAATAATCAATTAAAAAATCCCGAAGGCGATATCGTTGTTTCCACATCCAATCTAAAAAAAGGAGTCATTATAAATAAAATCGATAATGTACCATTAATCGTAAAACATAAATATGGATTAGGAGAAGTTTTTTATTCTGCATTTGACATAGACAAATATCCGTTCAGAGCTTGGGAAGGGCAGGATATGTTCTGGCTTAGCTTTCTGAAAAACAATAACCAACACACTTTGACGGAATTTGCTACTGGATTCCTTAGACAATTTATTAATAAAACAAAAGCTTTAGAACCTCCTAACATCGAAGTCATCGGAATTATATTGCTTCTCTACCTAATCATTGTGAGTCCTCTTAACTTTTTAATATTAAAGAGAAAAAAGAAATTGGAATTAGCCTGGATTACCATACCAGTTATCGTAATTATTTTTAGCATCTCTATCTATCTATATAGTCTCATCCATAGAGAAGGAGATCTACTTCTTAGAAACATTGCTATCATAAATACTACTCAGAACTCAAAATATGCAAAATTAAATGGTTTGAGTTTCATATTCACACCCAAAAGAGATAAGTTTAACATTATGATTAAAGATAAAGGCGCTGTTGTTTCCGAAGAATATTACTGGTTGAATCGACAGGGTAAAGGACTCAATCCTTATGTAAGAAGAACAAGAAGTGTAGATTATGAGATTGCGCAAACATTAGACGAATCAGATGATATTTTTTCAATCAAAAACAAGAAAATGACAATGGTGGAATCATTATTTCTTGAATCTCATAACCACATAGAACTGGATGGAACTATAGATGCAGACCTAAAATTCTCTGATAATTCATTATATGGAACTATACTAAATAATACGAAATATGACATAAAAGACTGTTTATTTTTATGTGGAACTTTAGGAACAAAATTAGGAGATTTAAATTCCGGTCAGAAAATAGACATTCAATACACATTAGAAGATATACAAAAATTTAAACCCCCTAATATACTTTCCTTAGGTTCTCGTAACTCCGCTTCTTCGGTTAAAGACCAAGATGAAATCAGAGAAATCAAGAAGTCTATACTGGAAGTTTTATATATTCCTTCTAAAAATGAATTCTCACAAGACGGTATATTTTCACTTATCGGCTGGGTCGAAGGTGATTGGAACAAAATTGATTTAAATAAAAATATTGGAAAGAAAGAAGATATTAATTTGTTTATTGCCCAACTTGACTGTGAACTTGTACAATCAAATAAATCAGGTAAGTTATTTTATTTACCTCCCAATTTAGTAAAAAGAACAATTCTTGATTATAAATCGAACAATATTTCACTGCCACATATGAAAAATGGATTTTTTAGTCAGCAGTACAGTGAACCGATAAAGTTGACAAATGGTTACATTACCTTTAGCTATGAATCACCCTTCTATTCCAATAAGATTAAATTATCCGATGCTACTATCTTAACCAATCTGAGTAATAATTCCGAAGGTTCATATTTATACAATTTTACTGACAGGGAATGGGAGAATATTAATCTACCTAACCAAAATCAGATTCAATTAAGTTCTGTACGAAATGAGATTAACAAACAAAAATACTCTACAGAGAAAATCTTTAATTCAGAAACAGAGGAACTATTATTAAAATTAGACTTTGAAAAACCTAACCAGCAGCAATGGGGAGAAATTCAAATTCACAATGTTGATGTGAGCTTCATAGGAGAAAAGATTAAATGATAGAAACAATAAACCTATCAAAATACTTCGGAAGCACAAAAGCTGTTAATGATTTAAATATAAAAGTCGATCAGGGCGACATATACGGATTCATCGGTCCAAACGGTGCTGGTAAAACAACAACCATATTGATGTTATCAACCTTATTAAATCCCTCATTTGGTACAGCGAACATTTGTAATTATTGCATACGAAAAAATTCAGTCGATGTAAAAAGACATATAGGTTTTATGCCTGATAGTTTCGGTGTTTATTCAGATATCAAAGTATGGGAATACTTGGATTTTTTTGCCTCGACATTTAAGTTAGATATAACAAAGAGAAAAAAGATTATTAATGATGTGCTTGAACTGACCGACCTTCAGGGAAAAAGAGATTTCTTCGTAGAAGCACTATCAAGAGGTATGAGACAAAGGTTATGTTTGGCAAAAACTTTATTACATAATCCGGATGTTTTATTATTAGACGAACCTGCATCAGGTCTTGATCCGAGGGCAAGAATCGAATTGAGAGAGTTATTAAAAGAACTGAGAAAGATGGGGAAAACCATCCTGATTTCATCGCATATACTAACAGAACTATCAGACTTTTGTAACAAAATCGGTATTAACGAACAGGGAAATTTGCTTGCATCAGGAGAAGTCAGCGTTATCATCGATAAAATGAAAGGTGAAAAATTTATTCATCTTAGCGTAGAAAAAGATCCAGAAAAAGCAATTCAACTCCTCCAAACTCAGGACTATGTTATCGAAGTCGAAAAAGAAGGATTACATATTGAAGTGGAGTGTAGTTATAAGTTGGAAAATATCGCACCAATCTTAGATTTGTTGATATTAAATGGAGTACGAGTGACATCAATAAAAGAAGAAACTCCTGATTTAGAAGATATTTTTATGAAGATAACTGAAGGTGCTGTTCAATAAATTTATTAGCAGCTATCAAATAATCAAAATGTTTGAGACCATCTGAGACTGACTTCCCTTATACTAACATTTTAATATAATGATAAAAAATTCATTGATTAATTGATATTACATCATTAAGTATTCATTCTATACGATTATTGTGTGTAATAAGGAGCGGTCGCATTTATGCGACAATGTTGCATTTCAATTTCCTAATTGGGAGTTATGATTTGAAGATATTAGAAAAGTATGTTCTAAAAGAATTAATAGGACCAGGACTGCTGGGTCTTCTTGTATTTACATTCTTGATATTCTTAAGAAAGCTCTTTGACCTTACTGACATTTTCTTTTCAAAAGGTGTCGAAGGAGGACTCGTTCTAAAACTCATTTTATATATCCTACCAACTATTTTCAAATTTACCATCCCAATGGCACTGCTAATCTCGGTTCTATTAGCTTTTGGTCGATTCTCGGCAGATAAAGAAATTATTGTTATGAGAACCTGCGGCTTGAATTTGCTGAAGCTTTTTATACCCGTAATAGTAATCTCTGTCATTTTGTCATTTTTACTTTTTTTAGCCGACCTTAATTTCATTCCTAATTTTACCTACAAAATGAAAAGTGTTCAATATCAAATAGCATATCAGATTATTTCTCACTTTGAACCAAGAAAATACTATGATGACTTATCGGTCGGAAATACAGAGACTGTTCTTTATTTCAATGATAGGGATCCCAACACCAACGAAATGACTGGCATAAGCATTTTGAACAAGAAAAAAACTAAAAAGCATAAAAGAGAAGAAGAAGCCAAAAAAGACTATGACGAACCAATAAGAATTATAGCACAAAGGGCACAAGTTATCCCAGATATTACAAGAGACATTATCAAAATAAAATTATTTAATGGAAGTATACAGACTATACGGCACTCATCAGACGATATTGGCGGTCCAGATGCAGGTAAAAAAGAAGAAAAGAACAAAAATGAAACAAAAGAATCGAAAGAAGAATATATAGTATCTTTTTTTGATGTAGCAGAGAAAGAAATTAGTCCCAATATTGCAAAAAGAGATCAATCCGGTCAATATAGAAAACATAAGACTGAGATGACCTTTAAAGAATTAAACGATGGTATTAGAGATACCTCTTCCGGCAGTAAAAGGAATCAAATGAAAGTTGAAAAATATAGGAGAATGGTCGTACCGTTTTCCTGTATTGCTTTTGTTCTAATAGGCATTCCATTTGGGATTATGGTTAAACCCACAGGAAAATCGATGGGTCTGGGAATCACATTTATTCTGGTTTTCCTTTACTATGTAATAGTGCAATTTGCCTCAGCTGCAGGTGAAGAGGGAAATCCATTAGCTTTATTTTATATGTGGTTACCGAATATTGGTATGGCATTAATAGGAATTTACTTATTATATAAAACTATAAACAAATAGGTACATTTATGATAATGCACAAAACATTTTTCAGATGTTGCTTATTAACACTTTGTATGTTATTTTCATTAAATTTTGTATTTGGCATCTATGATGAATTTACAACTGAAGCATCTCCCGACACACCTATTAATATTACCGCTGAGGAAATCCTCGACTATGATACCGAAAAAGAAATGATTTATGCTAAGAAGAATGTCGTTATTACACAAAAAGATATGGTTTTAACCGCAGATAAGGTAATAATCGATTTGCGATTAAAAGAATTGCAAGCAAGCGGAAATGTTGTTTTCAAAACTCCCACTGAAATAGTAAAATTCGATGCACTTATTATGAACCTCGATAATTATCAAGGAGTTGGCTATGACGCAAAAGGAGAATCTAGAAATACATATTTTGTCGCTCCCACATTAGAAAGACTGAGTGAAAAAGAAACCTTCTTCAGAGACACAGATGTTACCTCTTGCGATTTTGAAATTCCTCATTATTTCTTCAGAGCTAAAGAAATTCAAATTGAACTCGGTGAAAGGTTTTTTGCTAAGAGTGCTGTCTTGTACATCCGTAATTTCCCAATGATGTTTTTCCCTGTCTATACAAAATCTCTAAAAGAAGGTTCACCCTGGCATTTCCAATTTGGATACAGCTCAAGAGTCGGTGCCTATACAAGAATTTTCTACTCTTATCATCATAAAACACGATACGAAGATATAAAATA
>CAZYWQ010000073.1:0-10016 GCA_964651675.1 uncultured Candidatus Sumerlaeota bacterium
CATTATGACCGATTAGGCAATGTAATGGCAAACACAGATGACGATGGTGATCCAGCAGGATACACAGACCAGGATGCATTCGGGAATGTTGTTGGTACTCCCTCTTCTGGCTATCGCTTAACAACAAAAGAACTTCATAACAATATCGGCTTGTATTACTTCTACAAACGCTGGTATGATCCTAATGATATTGAAGGGACAAAGCATATGTGCAACGAATTTTCTAAGAGGGGCTTATAGTACAAATAACGACAACATTAAAATATGTTCGCTCAATTGTGAGAGAAAAAAATGAAAAGGAAAAGTGGTTCTTTGGTTCTTAAAATAGGTTTTATTATTATTGTAATAATTATCGTTGGGATTATTGTAGTGGTTATGATGCAACCTAAAACACGAAAATATAAACTGCAAGATCCCAAATCTCTTACAGAGCGAAAAACTCTAATTGATAATTTAAAAGAGGATTTAGAAGGAATAATTAGAATCGATGAGAGTGATGACACCCATTCTTTTAAGAATGATCCGGATTATTTCTTCCCAATGGATCGTACCCTTATAGTTATTGCTATTCAAGAATATTATTTATCGAAAGTATCATATCCGAGATCAATGAATGATCTCTTCGATGGAGGATTTATCAATAAAAATGATCTTAGTCTTGAGTATATTTTAAAATCGAATTCAGAAGGTTGGAAAGTTTACAGGGACAAATATAAAATTGCGGAAGGTAATTGATGACATTTAAAAAGGGTAGTAGTTTGTTAGATATATTCATAATAATCAATTAACTGATCATTTTTCTAATAATCAGTTTAGTGGAAAACATTGAGGAGTGGAAAAATCAATTATTGGATGCTTTGTAAACAAAGATTCCCAAATAACTATAGTCTTTTATAAAAAAATGTGAAAAAGATAATTTGATATGAGGGTATAAAAATGAACACTTTTAATTACCGTATTCTTATGAATATGCATATGATTTTATTGGGATTTCATGTTTTTTTATCACTGCTTTTTCTTATTATTTCAATCATATATGCTTATAAGTATAAAAGATTTGAACTCTTTTTATTTGTAATCAGTGTTCTTCTTATTGGGGGTTCAACAACAGAAATGTTTTCATGGGAACCACCTATAATGGATCCAAAAGTTTTATGGCATTACATTTTAATCGATTTGGGACTAATAGGTTTTTTAATAGGTATTTTATGTTCTCAAAGAAGGATAAATAGACTTATGAAGTAAATACACAGCAACAAGTACGTGTCAAATATGAAAGGAGCGATTAAAAATGCCAATAGTAATCAGCTTGATAGCGGCTGCGGTATTCTTGATAAGTATATTAATAATTTTAATAAAAAGATATAAAATGAAGTATACTCTCATTACTCTTTCGTTCTGTTTAGCAACGCAAGTTTACATAATTTTCGATAAAATAAACAAATTTTTATTTATGCAGACGATATTACTCGTTATTAACTTGGTTTTAGGAATCCTATTCTCTATTTATTTTGTTCACAATTTCATCATAAGAAAAACGGGATGGATCAGATTAGCTGAAAGCATCGAGGAGATGAAAAAATCAATTAGAAAACGGAATAAAATCAAGGACATAAAAAGTGAATGAGATATAGTGGTGAAAAAAAGTGTTATTATGATAGAATCAACATCATATTAGAAAAATTTATGGTACAAATATATGCAAAAGAATCCCGAGACTAAAAAGAAATTCGATTATAAATATTTGCTATACTGCTTAATATTTATTTTGGTTATATCTTCATATAAAATATATAATTATTATAAATACCTAACTTTTATGAGAAATATAAAAAGTATTAAATATACTCCCACTTTCTATCTTGATAATCATCGACGAATGATGTTATATGATTATTATCAAAAAGATTATTATAAGGAAAAAATTAATAAATTATTAAATAAGAAGGATAGTGATGAAACAACATGTAATGTACAATCTATTATTTTATTTGGACTCAGTATTTTCGTAATAGATAATGATTTACAAGAAATAGTAAAATCATATTTAAGTTCTGACTCTAAGAATAAATTTAAAGCAGCCTTAGACACATTAAGAATATGGAAACAAAATAATATGATACATGATAAAAATTACCTAATATCCATAAGAGAAATTATAAAAAATAGTGACTATTCAGAAAAATGGGGAAATAATCTTACAGATTTAGACAAAATAGTAATAGCTGAAATGATAACTTATCTTTTAAAAGATACTGACGAAATAGCTGATTAATTGATAGAAACATATAAAATACAATTAGATACAAAGAGATGATAAAAATCCGCAAGGCAACACTCAAGGATGCTGAAAAAATAAGTCGAATTGTATGCGAGTGCTACGATAATTTCGGACAGACGGATGCTTATCCGAGCGAGGTTATCCGTAAATTGAAGGAGTATCGAGGTTCTGTGGAGAGTATCAGGGAACTCATTACGAATGAGGATGTATTCATTGCTTATGATGACAGTTGCATCAAAGGTATGGTCAGTGTCAAAGACAACGAAATCACCAAGTTATATATCGATCCATCCAATCACAAACAAGGCATCGGAAAACAATTATTCACTTATGCAGAATCCTTTATACAGAGACAAGGTTATCGGGATATGTTTTTAGGAGTAGCGACTCAAACACCGCTTCCATTCTATGAGAGAATGGGAATGAAAATCAGGCAGAAACGAATAATCGACCGTGGTCCCTGTATCGGAATGACATCAACAATTATGGAGAAACATTTTGACACATAACTAATCACTGCACTCGACCAAGACCGGAAGCGATTTTAGCAGGTGAGTTCTGGTGTTAGAAGTAAAATAAGAATAGTTGGAGGTAAACCATGTCAGAATCCAAATTACTACAGAAAATTGCTCAAGCAGAGGTTAATAAGGAATCGATCGCGGATAAAATTATCACAAAATCAGAATTACTTCCAGAAGTCCTTGAAGGATTAAGTTCTGATAAACCTAACGTTAAATACGGCTGTGCCAAGGTTCTCAATATAATCAGCGAGAAAGAACCTAAAATCCTCTATCCAAAAATCGACTTCTTCATCAGCCTGCTTGATAACGATAATAATATTCTTAAATGGAATGCAATTCTTATTATTGCTAATCTTACCGCTGTGGATTCAAAAAACGAATTTGAGAAAAATTTTGACAAGTACTTTGCATCAATATCTGGCCCAGTTATGATCACAGCCGCTAATGTAGTTAAAGGAGCAGCTAAGATAGCTTTGACAAAGCCAAAGCTTATTGAAAAGATTACCAGAGAACTTCTGAAGGTTGAAAAAGCCAAGTACGCGACAACCGAGTGTCGCAATGTTGCGCTTGGACATACCATAAAATCTTTTGACCAGTTTTTTAATCAGATTAAGGATAAAGAACCAGTAACCAGACTCATCAGAAAACAACTCAAGAATACAAGAAACGCTACTAAGAGAAAAGCAGAAAAATTTGTAAAGAAGTATAAGATTATAAACTTCTAATAAGTCACTGCACCCGACCAAGACCGCAAGCGGTTTCATCTGATGAATCCTATCGCTAATATCCTTCTTTCCATTGCTACAGTAACTTATCATAAAAAATAGTGTTGATTAAATTTATTGACAGAGAAACTTTATGAAAGTTGTATTTGTAAGGAGTTTGATGAGTTTTTGAAATATATACATTTGTAAGGTGAATAAAAATGTCACTACGCTTTCATGAAATTGCTGAAACCTATCATCGCATCCTGAATCCATTCACTGAAGACCAATTGATGCTGTTAGGTGAAATTTGCAATTTGCATTCAGGTATGAAACAGCTTGATCTCGCTTGTGGTAAGGGGGAAATGTTATGTCGTTGGGCACAAAAGCATGGCATTAGCGGTGTAGGTGTGGATATCAGCTCAGTATTTTTGGATGCAGCAAAAAAACGGGCGGTAGAATTGGGTGTTACTGATAAAATAAAGTTCGTCCAGAGTGATGCAGGTAAGTATCCTCAGACGGCACAGGATTTTGATGTGGTCAGTTGCATCGGTGCAACCTGGATCGGCAATGGTTTAGTCGGCACAGTAGAATTGATGAAACCAGTGTTAAAACCAGATGGTCTGATGCTGATAGGCGAACCATACTGGATCGATCCACCTCCGGAAGCAGCTTATTCGGCTTTGGGAGTCAAAAAAGATGATTATGTTTCCTTGGATAAGACATTAGATCGGTTTGAGTCATCTGGAATGCGGCTGGTGGAGATGGTACTGGCAAATCACAATAGCTGGGATAGATACAAAGTACCACGATGGAAGGCTGTGGATGATTTCTTGTGCTCTAATCCCAATGATCCCGATGCTTCAGCACTTAAAGAGTGGATAAGCAACAACCGTCGTGCTTATCTCAAATACGGAAGGCGTTATTTGGGTTGGGGAGTGTTCGTACTACGGCTTTCATATTAACACCTTTTGTAATCCTAAAAATATTGACTTAAGTTTTAACATCAGCATCTATCGAACACTAATCGTGCCGGTGATGCACGAATTAGGCAGATAAAACAATAGAAGGATTATACATATGATTGGTGATTTTCAAAAGTTAATGGCAGAAACTTACGACAAAAGTAACTTTTTAGAGGAAAATGAGCTTGAATTTTGGGCTGAATGCTGTAAAAAGGCAAATGGTCCTATTGTTGAGCTGGGGAGTGGAACTGGCAGGTTATTAATTCCATTGCTTGAAATGGGTTTTGATATTTCGGCATTCGATAATTCAAAGGAAATGATGGATATTTGTAAAAAGAAAATAGCCGATAAGGGCTTAAAATTACCTAATGCATATATGATGTCTATGCCTGATTTTAAATTAGATTCTAATTTTAGCCTTATTATACTTGCTGATGGGAGTTTAAGCCTTTTTACTAAAGACAAAGATATACTAACTCTGTTTTCTCGAGTATATGAAAATCTAATTGAAGGTGGTTCTTTTGTTTTTGATGCAATTCTTCACTCAAAAGATGATAAAGATGATTTCCCCGACGCTAATGAATGGAAAGGGGATTATCTTTGGATAGACAAAAACACAATAATCACACGAAGGAAATTTACCAAATACAATAAGTCTAACCATTGCTGGGAAACACCGATAATTTATGAAAAATATCGCAATGGCAAATTAGTTGATTCTGAAATGAATGTTCGGTATGGACGACTTTTTTCGGTAAATGAGATATTAGATTTATTATCAAAAAGTGAATTTAAGAAATTTAAGGCTACAGACTGGCTTACAGACAAGCCTTTTGAATATACTCATAAAATGGCTACTTTTAAATGCATAAAGAAATAAATAAAAACTGCCTAACAATGTGCTGAACCTGACTGCAGAGGCGTGGAGTCGCGTCATATTAATGCAATACATTGAAAAAGGCAGCTAACCAGTCGCTTCATCCAACCAAAACTATAAATAGTTTCAGCTGGTAAGTTCCATTTTAACATCCTTCTTTCCATCCACAAATCCTGAATTGTTATAATATAAAAATTGTATTCCTACTTTCCCTGAAATTCTATTAAAAGAGAAAAGAGGAAGATTCAAATAAAATAGAAATCTTTGTATCAAGTGAAATTGATAAAAATTATATAGTTCTATTTTAAAAAACTTGACAACTTCAATACAATTTAAATAAACAAGTAGAATGAAAACATCAATTTATAAACTTTATACAAGTTGTGAGGCTATGTCACGATATAAAGAGTCTATATTCCCATATTATAAATACCATTAATCATTAGAAAGATATGAATATTAAAAAGTATGTATCAAGAGCAAGTATTAAATTCGAGGAAACAAGTTGGGATGTTTATCATTTATTTGAAATCCATGATGAGTTGATTAGTAGTAGCCTCACCACAAAAAAGATAGAAAAAGCAGATGTTTTAGTGAGAAGCACATATTTATTTATAACAGCATGTTGGGAAAGTTATGTTGAAGATCTTTGTGAAGAAACCTTGCTATGTTTATTACGTCATAGTACTAAAGCTCGTGGATGGATAGGAAAAGTCATAAATAAACGCCAACGTGAGCTTATTCAGACTTTCAACACACCAAACTCAAAAAACATAAACAAGCTGTATAAAGATACAGTTGGAATAACCGATTTGACAAATAGTTGGAAATGGAGCGGGACTACTGTTACCCAGGCTCAATCAAAGTTGGGAACATATTTAACAAAAAGAGGAGCAATAGCTCACCGCACACAAACAGCAATTCGCACCTCTAAAAGAGATGCAGAAGATTATTTAGAATTCATTAAGACTCTTGTAAGCAAAACAGAAAGACGTATTCAAAACTATGTGCACCGTATAACAGGGAAAAAATTTGGCAAAGCAAAATAGGAGGTGACAATATGGCTAGGAAAGAAAAAGTAACTCGAGTAATTGATGGCGATACATTTATGACATCATCAAGAAAAAAACCTGTTCGCCTTGCAAACTATGACGCACCAGAAAGAGGAAATCTGAAATATAAAGTAAGTAAGGAAAGACTAAGTTCAATGATAGCAGGGAAAACTGTGACTATTGATGTTAAAGCTCGAGATGTATACGGGAGGGCAGTTGCGAATGTAAAAGTTGATGGTCGTTCTGTAAACTCAGCCATGAGAAATAAAAATAGAAAAAAATGACACAATTTGTGTGGCATAATAGCATTCAACATTGGTTTTTGACATCTTAGCTCGTTGAATTCAGTGAACCGTAGTATAATACTTATTGTTAAGTTACTGAAAACGTAAATTTTGGGTAGTTTTATGCCTTTTATACTCTATGACGTTGCTCGCATAAATGGGCAAGAACAATACAATTACGTACGGGAACTCAAACTTGATAAAGGATCTGGTCCTATAGCTAAGCACGTTTCCCTCAAAAATACTAATCAGAAAGTCCCTTTTGAGTGGCATGCTTCAGCTGAAGATTTGATTGTGCTCTCAGGTGGTTCTCCAATGCAACAAGCTATTGTAATTGATTTAAAACCCAGTGTTCCAGGAAATGTCTCACTATATCACCTTTTAGATGTATGGGGATTTTCGTATTCAGACTGGACACCATTAGCGTTGTGCCTGAGACCACTCTTCGTTGACCATATAGATCCCAATCCCATCAAATTTAAGAGAAGCTTCTTATACAAAGGTACTAAGTTCTCGTTAGTTGGGGAGTTTCTTTACATGCAAGGTGGCGTTTCTTCAGGTACTTGGAATTGGGGAAAGGTAGGTCGCGTCAATGGAGCTCTCCTATGGCACGATGCTTTCAAATACCTAAGTAGAAGCTTGGACGAGATTTTAACCGAATGTTCAACCTAACAATAGTTATCTCCATCCCAACTATTATTCTTTATTCTTTGTTAGATTGCTTCTTCGAGTTGTATAATCCCCACAAATTCTTTAAAGACCTTGTAGCTCTATGGATTATTGCAATGAAATATAACAAGATAGACAAAAAAACATTTTATTATTGAAATGCAAATCAAAAATATTATATATTCCATCGATGCTTCAAATGAAGAGATGTTCCAAAATATTTCGCAGAAAGGAGAATCATAATGGGTAAGCTTGATGGTAAAAAAATCTTGATGATAATCGCTAAAGATCAGTTTAGAGATGAAGAATATGCTGAACCGAGAAAGGTGTTTGAATCGGAAGGCGCTTCCGTAACAGTCGCCTCCTCATCTCTGAAACAATCCAAAGGAATGCTCGGAATGATCGTTCAACCTGATGTTTTGTTCACTGAAGCAGATGTTCGGGACTACGATGCTGCCATTTTTGTTGGTGGAATGGGTTCAAGCGAATATTGGGATAATCCTACTGCTCATAAAATGGCAAAAACCGCTTATAATGCCGGGAAAGTTGTAGCTGCTATCTGCATCGCTCCTGTTACTCTCGCCAGAGCTGGTTTATTGAAGGGTAAAAAAGCTACTGTTTATCCTTCGGAAATCGATAAGATAAAAGCTGATGGCGCAATTTATGATGGGGCAGATGTCGAAAAAGATGGTAAAATCGTTACTGGAAGCGGTCCAACAGTCGCTGAAAAATTTGGTAAAACTGTCGTTGAGGCTATGAGTGATTAGTCTATTGTTCAAGTGTAAACAACAATTTGGATTATTCTTAAAGAAATAATCCAGGTAATTTGTCTATTTTCTAAAGATACCAAATCATAAAGAGGTCAGAAAAATGATAAGAAAATTATCTTCCATTTTATTATGTTGTTGTATTTTCATCTGTTTCTTTGCCTGTCAGAAATCCGAAGAGTCTAAAGAACCTGAAAAACAGGAACTCTCAGCACCAAAACCGTCCGAATCAGAACCTGTGACTATAAGTTTCTGGCATGCAATGGGTGGTGAACATCAGGATGCCGTTAAAGAATTCGTAAGCAAATTCGAAGAACTCAATCCTGATATAAAGATCAATGCCATATATCAAAGTAACTATACAATCCTTAAGCAAAGCCTTGTTACATCCCTGCAGTCCGGTGACAATCCCACTATGTCGCAGATGTATGAAAATTGGACGTCATCCTTCATAGAAAACGATATGATTGTTCCTGTCGAAGACTTTTTCGATAGTGAAGATGGTTTCTCACCAGAGGATATAGAAGATATTTTCAAACCATTTCTCGAGAATAGCACTTTTGATGGCAAAATCTGGACTCTACCATTTAACAAAAGTATCTATGTGATGGTATATAACGATGACCATTTGAAAGCAGCTGGATTCGACCATCCACCGCAAACCTGGGAAGAACTTAGAATGATGGTCGATAAACTGACTATCAAGGATGAAGAGGGTGCAGTTACAAGATATGGTTATGCAATGCGACCATTTGTCGAAATATTCTCAATGTTCTTTTATCAAACTGGAGGTGACTACTTCAGTGAAGATGGAAAAGAGCTTACATTTGCTGGAGCTGATGGTGTCGAAGCGCTGAAATTCGTTACAGATATGATAAATGACAAAGTTGCTTATGCAGAAGCTACTTATTTGAATGGACCTTTTGCTGCCGAGAAATTCTCGATCTTTTATAACTCATCCTCAGGCTCTCCCTTTGTGGAAAAATCTGTCGGTGATAAATTCAAATGGTATATTGCACCGCTCCCTAAAGGAAAAGTCGATGCGACTCTGTCTCAAGGAACTAATTTAGGAATCTTCAAAAATGCAAAGAAAGAAGAGCAATTAGCCGCCTGGAAATTTATTAAATTTATCACCAGTCCAGAGAACACTGCTTATTGGTCAATTAAAACAGGCTATATGCCAGTAAGAAAATCTGCTCTAAATACTCAAATTATGCAGGATTTTCTAAAGGAAAATCCTGACTATGAAGCGTGTTTCAAGCAGATCGAATATGCCAAGTCTGATCCAAGATTTGCTGCCTGGTCCAATATAAGAGACATCATCTCGGATTGGGTAGATGAAGCCATTGAAGGCGGAAAAGATCCCGAAAATGCTCTTAAAGAAGCTCTTAAAGAGTCAAAAACCGAATTGTCGAAATAATTTATTTAATAATATATCATCCAATGGTCTGAAGTTGATGCTGCGATTGGATACAACCAGTCAAGGATGTTCTGCATAAGTGTATTTCTATCGGATTGGTTGTTAATTGCTTCGAATCCGAAAGATAAATAGACAACTCTGTGACCATTTTCATCGACTCTTAATCCACCTGTTCCACTTGAAATGACGCTTTCACTATTGCTTTCATTAGGTTTGGATGAGGTATAACCAAGAATTTTTATCGCAGGTGAAATAGGATCAACCTCATCAGAATAGTATTGATTACTGGCACCATCACCACCTGAAATACCAATATGTAGTCCATTTGTTATCGGATCACCAGCCACACCATTCAGATAATATAAATTCACATCATCCTGAACATAGTCTGCTTTTAGATAATTGTTGAAAAGTGTATTTGAGTACATACCATATGTGGTTAGACCATAGCCAATATCCTGACCAGTAATAAAAAG
>CAZYWQ010000074.1:0-9805 GCA_964651675.1 uncultured Candidatus Sumerlaeota bacterium
AATTATGATAGCGTCGAAAAGTCTATCAATTCGGGCAAAGCCCTTATGGCTTTAGTTATTCCTACAGATTTTGCCAAAAGAATCCGGTCCGGACGCTCTACATCGATTCAGTTGATCGTCGACGGAAGTGACTCAAACACGGCTACAATTGCTATCAGTTATGTAAATGTTATAACGCAGAATTATTCTCAAAATATTATTATTCATAATATTCAAAGAAGTGGAGGACAAATTCCTCAGACTCCACTTGATATAAGACCTCGTGTCTGGTACAATTCGGAATTGGAATCAAAAAATTACATCACTCCAGGTCTCATTGCCGTTATAATGATGGTCATAGCAGCGCTTATCACTTCACTTACAATTGCGCGTGAATGGGAACGCGGAACAATGGAACAGCTCATTTCTACACCAATCAAAACACCCGAACTTATCCTTGGCAAACTCTTACCATACTTTGCAATTGGGATCTTCGATGTTTTCTTGGCAGTATTAATGGGTGAATTCCTCTTCCATGTTCCTTTACGCGGTAACATTATTCTGCTTTTTATAATGGCAGGAATCTTTTTAGTCGGCGCATTGTCCTTGGGTATATTCATAAGTACTATCGCAAAAACTCAACTTCTCGCAAGCCAATTGGCAATGGTTCTGACATTTCTTCCCTCGTTCTTACTTTCGGGTTTTATGTTTTCGACTGCCAATATGCCTAAAGTTATTAGGCTGATTACTTACCTTGTGCCAGCAAGATATTTTATTGTCTTGCTAAAAGGAATATATTTGAAAGGCGTTGGAATTACAGTACTATGGATTGATGTAGTGCTATTAATCATTTTTAGTGCTTCTCTCCTGATTTTAGCAAATAAGAAATTTAAAAAGAAATTAATGTAAAGAGAAGATTATGAGTGAGCAGTATATAATTTATGATTTCAAATTAACATTTTGAGTGATAGTGATGTTTGAACGCATCAGACATATGCTTATTAAAGAATTCATACAGGTCTTTCGAGATCCGAGAATGAGGAGTATTATCTTCATTATGCCCATTGTTCAACTTATCCTATTCGGTTATGCGATCACAACTGATATTAGAAATGTTAAGCTCGCTGTCTATGACCTCGATAATACTGTTACCAGTCGAGAATTAATCAGTCGATTTGAAAAGTCAGGCTACTTTAAAATTATCAAATATATTGAGCAAGAGAAACAAATCAATGAATTAATGGACTATGGAAAGGCACAGGCTATTATTTACATTAATAATGAATTTGAAAACAAATTATTAGCAGGACGAACTGCTCAGATTCAATTAATCCTCGATGGGACGGATTCAAATACTGTTAGAATCATCCTTGATTACAGCACAAGAATACTCGAAAAATTTTCACATCAAATTCTGATTAAGAAATTCCTTCGGCTCAAGGGCATAACTCAAAATCTGGAGCCAATGACATTAAAAACCCGTGTATGGTTCAATGAAAATCTTGAAAGACGCAACTTTTTTGTCCCGGGAGTGATTGCCATTCTTGTTTCCCTTGTAACTTTGCTGTTAACAAGTATGGCAATTGTTCGCGAAAAAGAAATCGGTACAATGGAACAAATAATCGTCACACCTATTAAACAATTAGAATTTATTTTCGGTAAAACCGTTCCATTTATTCTCATTAGCTTTTTCGATGTAATTCTAATCACAGTTGTCGGTGTCTTATGGTTCAATGTTCCCATAAGAGGAAATCTATTACTATTATTTTTAGCAACTGCTCTTTATTTAATGACAACATTGGGTATTGGACTATTTATCTCAACTATCAGCACAACCCAGCAACAAGCGATGATGAGCACATTTTTCTTCTTTTTCCCTGCAATGCTTTTATCGGGATTTATGTTCCCTATTGCCAATATGCCGAAAATTATTCAACTACTGACATATATGAATCCACTAAGATACTTTCTTGTAATAATTCGTGGGATTTTTCTCAAAGGAGTTGGAATCAGCATCCTTTGGTCCCAATTACTTCCGTTAGCTTTGATGGGTTCTATTATTCTCTGGCTTTCTTCAAAAAGATTTAAGAAAACTCTCTCGTAATTTTTTCTTTGTGAAGAGCATAAAATCATAATTTTTTTATGGCATTAAGATTACACTTTTAAGTAATATTAATTTGCATAATAGGTGATGTTAAAGGAGGAGAAGATGATAATCATTAAAAAAACTGTTTGGTTTTCTGCAGCCCATAGATTATATAACGATAAATTAAGTGAAGAGGAAAATCAAAATATATTTGGAAAGTGTTGTAGTCCAAATTATCATGGACACAATTATAAACTGGAAGTTGCAGTTTCGGGAGAAATCGATCCGAAGACAGGTATGGTAATCAACTTTACTAATCTGAAAAAAATAATCGATTCCGAAATCATAGACAAAGTAGACCACAGAAACCTGAACACAGATGTAGACTTCCTAAAAGATACTTTAATAACAGCCGAAAATTTAGCTAAAAAATTCTTCGAAATCCTTGATAAAAAAATCTCAGCAGGTAAACTTCATTCGGTAAGTGTAAGTGAAAGTGAAGATAGTACTGCAACTTATTCCCGCGAGCAATAGGGCTTGCATCGATTATATTTGATGCGTAATTTCGCAACAATCTCAATTACAACTTTATATCATAGGAGAAAATAATGAAAGACCTTATTAAACAACTCATTGTAAAATTAGGTGAGAATCCAAACAGACCTGGACTCGTCGATACTCCTGAGCGTGTCGAAAAATCATTCAAATTTCTTACAAAAGGTTATAATGAAAACTTAAATAAACTTATAAAAAACGCCATCTTTGAAGAAGAATTTGACGAGATGGTACTGGTCAAGGATATAAACTTCTTTAGTCTATGCGAGCATCATTTATTACCGTTCTTTGGAGTCTGCCACATCGGTTATCTTCCCGATAAAAAACTCATAGGACTGAGTAAATTACCGAGAATCGTAGAGATGTATTCTCGACGATTACAGCTTCAGGAAAGAATGACAACACAAATCGCCAACTCCATTCAGGAAACTTTAAAACCCAAAGGCGTAGGTGTTATCACAGAAGCTTATCATCTTTGTATGATGATGAGAGGAGTTGAAAAACAAAACGCCAAAACCATAGCAAGCTCGATGTTAGGAGTATTCAGAGAATCAGAACGAACCCGATTAGAATTCCTTAACCTTACAACTTCACAATTCAAGATACATTGATTAATATCCATTAGTTATCATAAACTTCTTTATTCCTATTCCTATAATTTGACAGTAAAAATTCCTTATACTTACTAATCTTCTTATTTCGAGGAGCAAGGCTGGAAGCCCTATTTATATTTCTAATAGCATTCACCCAATCATTATTCTTATAATAAGCTGATGCAAGAGAGGCATAAATCCGCGCATTCTTATTCGTTTTCAAAATCTCCTGTAAAATCGCTATTGCCTTATCCAAATATATATTTTTATCGATATAAATCATTGCCAATTTTTCAAGCGCACTTTCATTCTCCGGATTTATAACCAACACCGAGTGTAATTTTGAGACAGCTTTATCAACTTCACCTAATTTTACATAAGCCTCCGAAATAACTAAGTACAATTCTTGATTAAATGGATCGAAAACAAATCCCTTCTCAAACTCACTAACAGCGCCTTCATAATCACCAAGATAATAGTATATCGAACCAAGCCCAATCATCGTATCAATATCAGCCGGGTAAACCCTGAGAACTTTTTTGAAATACTCAATTGCCAATTCAAAATTTTTCATCCGCTGATAAATCAAAGAATACTGTTTCAATAAATTCACGGAACCATAAGTAATATTTGCTCGACTTGTCTTCCCCAAAGCTCCGAAAACATCTCCCTCTTTCATCAAGGCAGTTCCTAAAATCATATAGGAAGCTCCAGCAGTAGAATCATAATCTATCGACTTCTGCGCAAGAACCTTTTTACCGCTTGTATATTGGCTATCAAGACCTTCAGCCAAATAATAATAATGGTCTGATAAAAACCTTGAACATAAAATAAAAAATCCAGCAAACGCTCCCAAAAATAATAAAAGAAAACCTGCTCTCCTAAAAACCAATTTGAACTTCTCACTATTATGAGAGTAATCAGCTAAATGAATTCTATAATTCATATCCAGAACACATAAATTTCCTACAAGTGCCCAGAATACTATTTGAGTATTTGGTAAACGAAATGGAAAGTTGAAAAAAGCATCCGTTAAGATAATTAAAATAGATGACAAATTGGTTAATATCAGAAATTTCAAACTGCGATCGGAACATTTAACAATAAATCCCAATTGTTCACTCACAATCACAACAAGTAAAAATAAGAATGCGAACAATCCAATCAGACCCATTTCTGCTGCTGTTTGCAGATAATCATTATGCGTACGAGCCGAAATTCTCGCCTGTGACTGCGACAAAAATTGAATATAATTACTATTCTTCTCCTCTTTTTGCACCCTATCCACATAGTCAAAATACCTTGTTTGATAATTCCCATACCCAATTCCCAACAAAGGTTTATCTTTTATCATCTCGGTTGCAAGAACCCACGCATAAAAACGCGCTAAAACCGTCGATGTATCACTAATCCTTTCTAAAACAGAGAACCGTTTATGTCGGATAGTCACAACAGAAACAAAAAGAACCACTATCAAAAGAACCAACAATCCCTTTTTAAAGTTGCTCTTTGTCTGAGAAACTTTCCTTATCAGAAAGTAATACAATATCACTGATACAATAAAAGCTACGACCAATCCTAACCAGGGACCTCTTGCACCTGTGAATTTCAAACAAATGACATTAATGATTAATGCCAGAACAAGAATTATTTTCTGACTAATATGTCGTGACTTAAAAATAAAATAGATGATAAGGGGAATTATAGGAGCTATATAAATTGCCACAAAATTCGGATGACTAAGCATTGCAATCACGAAGAATTTCCCCCTCAAATGAGACTTCTCCCATCTAATAAAATCTATATTGAAATACTGCAACATACCATAAATGGAAGTAATGGTCGCACCGATAATCAACACAACGCATAGTCTTTTTACATCCGACAATCCTCGAAATGTTCGTGAAATAATGAAATAAATCAGTATCCCCGAGATTGGAAAAAGAGATTCCTTTAACGAAAATAAATAGTCATTAGCCGTGATTGATGAAATTAAAATTGAAACAAGATAAACTAATACTGCTACATCAAGCAATCTAAAAGCCACATTCTTCTTTGAAAAAGCCAAATAGAAAAAAAATAAAACAGCGATTAAAAACGATACGATTTGAACAAAGTGATTTTGAAAGATTCTACTCGAAGGAAAATAATGATAAACAACGAAAGGTGCAGTTAAAAACAAAGCATAAACTAAAAAAATAATCGTTTTTCTTAACTTATCCATAACCAATCAAGAGGATTTCTTTTTCCTTTCCTTTTCATAAACCAAATTACTCGCTCTGAGTAAAGCCTCAAAAGATGTTCCCGCATCTGCCCACCATCCGTCCAGGACACTATAACTCATTTGGTTTTTCTTAACATAATAATTATTCACATCAGTAATTTCCAATTCGCCTCTTATAGAAGGCTTCAAATCCGGAATCACATCAAAAACCTGACTATCGTACATATATATCCCAATAACAGCATAATTGCTTTTTGGAACTTTTGGTTTCTCTTCTATTGCTACAATTTTATCGCCCCTGATTTCAGGTACACCAAATCGAGTAGGGTCTTGAACTTCCTTTAAAAGAATCTTGGCACCAACATCCTGATTTTCAAAATCTTCCACATATTTTCTGATACTTTTTTCAATAATATTATCACCAAGAACAACAATACATTTGTCTCTATCAACAAAAGTCTCTGTTAATCCCAGTGCTTCAGCAATACCACCACTCCCCTCTTGATAAGTATAATTAATGTGTTTAAGTCCAAATTCTTTTCCATTTGCCAACAATCTTAAAAAATCACCAGCATTATTCCCGCCTGTTACGATCATAATATCTTCGATACCTGCATCAATCAAGGTCATAAGAGGATAATAAACCAATGGTTTATCATAAACCGGAAGCAAATGTTTGTTAGTAATCTTAGTCAAAGGCATAAGTCTCGTTCCCAGTCCCCCTGCTAATATGATACCTTTCATCATTCCATCCTTTATATTGATCTATTTAATAAAATTTATTTCAACTGTTTACCATTTTTTATTCTTTTTGAATACATTTCTTCATAATATTTTCTATATTCACCACTAATAATTTTCTCCCACCAACTCTCACTATCCTTATACCATTGAATAGTCTCTTCGATCCCTTTAACGAAATCCATTTGTGGTTTCCATCCCAGCTTAGACTGAATCTTTGAAGAATCCATAGAATATCTTCTATCATGTCCAGGTCTATCTTTAATAAACCTAATCAGTGTCTCTGGTTTATTTAACTTTTCCAATATTAACTTTACTATGTCTATATTATGCCATTCATTATCAGAGCCAATATTATAGACCTCACCAACTTTCCCTTTTTGAATAACCATATCTAAGGCAGCACAGTGATCAACAACATAAATCCAGTCTCTCACATTCAAACCATCTCCATAAACAGGAAGTTCTTTGTCATTAAGAGCATTTATAATCATCAGCGGAATTAATTTCTCAGGGAATTGATAAGGACCATAATTATTGGAACAACGAGTAATGATAACGGGTATCTTGTAAGTCTCAAAATAAGCTTGTATAAGCATATCAGCGGATGCTTTACTTGCCGAATAAGGACTTCTTGGAGACAAAGGAGTTGTTTCCTTGAACGAACCAGTTTCTCCAAGTGAACCGTATACTTCATCTGTTGATACCTGAACAAATAAAGAAATCTTTTTCTCTTTTACAACCTCAAGTAATGCCTGAGTTCCTAATACATTAGTTCGCAAAAAATCGAATGGATCCAATATGCTTCTGTCTACATGCGTCTCAGCGGCAAAATTTATAACAATATCTGTATCTTTATCTATCACTGAATTCACTAATTCTTTATCCGCAATATCTCCCTTTACAAATCGATAATTGGGATGTTTTTCGACACTACTAAGATTCTCGAGATTCCCCGCATAAGTTAATAAGTCTATATTAACAATTTCGTAATCATCATATTTTCCCAATACATATTGAATAAAATTCGAGCCAATAAAACCAGCTCCTCCTGTCACTACAATTTTTTTCATAAAAACTTCTCCTACTATTTACTTAGTCGCACTATCTACTAACCTGTAAATATTATCAATATATAGATTTCTATCCTCATTAATCACTTTGCTATCCACTCTCAAATCATTCATCATAGAAATTGAAAAAGTTGTTTTCCCCAATTGTAAATTATCAAAATCAAACTCACAAGGCGCATAAGTATTGGAATCGATATACCTAAAAATCATTTCATCACCAATCCGGATCGATATTATCGCACCAATTCCAAATACCTTTGTGGATTTTGCCATTATCACACCCGAGAGCTTATCAGAAGACAAATTAAAGGTATATTTTTTTGTATAATTCCCCCAAAAATTTCTAAATTTACCCAAATACTTCGCACTCATAAACGGTTTAACAATAGGTTTATGAGTTACATCAAATTCTTCAAAGGGATCAAATCCTAACTTTTTTGTATCACATCTTTCAAGATAAAAATAAGAAATGTAATCGTTCGGATTAGAATTTAGAGCCTGTGATAAATAAACAGCTGCTCTCTTATCATCATTTCTTGTCACAGATACTAATCCGAGATATTTCAATATCAACCAATCATCAGGATTATTTTTCAGAAGCTCTTTCAACCGACTCAAACACTCACTTAAATACTTCTTCGTGAAAGTCACCTTATAAGCATTATAATATAAAATTGATAGATATATATCATAAATTGCATCATCTGATTTTTCGATCTTATTTTGATACAGCAAACAAATCTCATCGAAATTTTTAAAATCCTGTGAGATAGCTATTTTAAACGCCTTCGAAGCCTCTTCCAGATTATTCTCCTCTAAATAAACCTCCCCAATATATCTAAATGTTCGCACATCTGGAAACATCTTTAAAAAATAAAAAGTAGCTTGATCATACAGTTTATTTTCCAAAAGAATTTGACCCAACTTTCCGCAATCATTTCTGAGAGTTGTTTGAAAAACTTCTCGCCTTATCTTATAATTTTTATATCTCTTAATCTCTTTTTCACTATCAGCTATTCGTTTTTTATAGACAGCAATTCCTTTATCTAACTTCCCATCCTTTATATACTTCTCTGCAACAGCATTATAATCATAAACATAAGAATACTTATCCATTAATTTTAGAAACAAAAAAACAAAACAGTAAAATAATACAACCAAAATGAATGTTACGATTAAATAGAGTCTAAGTTTCATACAAAACCTTTTTCTTTTCATCAATCGGATAACTAAACGCCAATAAAATCCATATCAATTCTGCCACACCAGCAAACCTGAAATACGGTTCCGTAAAATTACCAATAAAAACTGCAAACAATAAAGCAAGAACTAACTTCTGCAAATATTTATTGAAGTAATCATCTGTAATTTTTATACTTTTAATCACCTCATAAACCATCTTAAAAAACAAAAATAAAAACGCTCCTAAAAAAAGCAGTCCTCCTCTTAGTAAAAGTAAAAAATAAAAGCTTTCAGCAGTATGAGGCATATTATAATATTGGGCTCCTATACCAAAGAAAAGATTCTCGAGTATTTCCGGTATCATATACTCTTTCCAGATCCTAAATCTTACTATCAACGAATGTGGAATCCATCCACCATATCCAAACTGCCTCTCCAATTGCGGCTCAAAGAATGAAGCAAACACAACGATTAAAACAATGGATATAAACAAAAAATATAAAATCAATCTATATCGACGCAAAAATATACATAGAAAAAAAAGCAACAAAACTAACATCAAATAACTCGTTAAAGAAAAAGTTAATAATAAACTGATTCCGCAAAGAATTCCAGCTCCGATAATGAACAACTTATAAAAAATAGATTTACCAAATCGAAACAACAAAATAGCTACCGATATTGTACATACTAAATAAGCCCCACATCCATTCCAATTATTTAATGTTGAAGTTACTCTATTATACTTTCCAAAGCGACTCACCTCGATGTCAGCAACATCTCTCCAATGAACCGTAAAAAATCTACTTATTAACAGATCTATATTAAAAAGATTAAAAAACTGCAATATGCCTATGATAGAGACGACAACACCGCCAACTAAAATCCATAACAAAAGTGTTTTTTTGTCATCGTTATCACTAAACACATTATGAAATAAAATTAAGATAAGATAATATTGAGCTGAAGCAAAAAACTGTAATATGATTTTTAAATTAATGTTCTGATTACTCAGAATAGAAAAAACCAAAGGGAAAACTCCAGCAGCAAAAAAGTAAATAATAAACGGTATAAACAAACCATTCCGTCTTATCGGATATTTCCCAATTGATAAATTAATTAAAAATATTACACCAATGCTTACAAGCAATACCTCATTCAGAGCCAATCCGGGAACTATCAATCCCCTTTTAATAAAAGAAACTAACGGATAGCTGAATGCAAATATATATAAACCATATTTAAGGTCTCTTAACAAAAGTATAAGAAAAATTATTCCAACAGGTAAGACCAAAGATAGGTGATAACTCACATTAGTTATTATAGGAATAAAAAGCATTATCGAAAATATAAAAACAAAAAAGATGATATT
>CAZYWQ010000075.1:0-8558 GCA_964651675.1 uncultured Candidatus Sumerlaeota bacterium
TAAAAGCTCCGAAACAGGATGGGATTATGTCACAATTAAATATGATGGGGCTGGGGTTCAACGATGGACGGCAAGATACAATGGTTCAGCAAATGGTGAAGATAGAGCTTCTGATATAACATTAGATAGCTTTGGCAATGTGTATGTTACAGGCTACAGTCAAAGTTTTGGAACGGATTATGACTATGCAACTGTGAAATACAATAATTCAGGTGTAGAACAATGGTCAGTAAGATATAATAGTCCAGCTAATATGTTTGATGAAGCAAGAGCGATTGCTCTGGACAACTCAAGTAATGTATATGTTACGGGGAGTAGTCGAAATCCTGAATTTTTCGACAATTATGCAACAGTCAAATATAATAGTGAAGGTCAGGAGCAATGGGTAGAAGTGTACAATGGTCCAGGGAATTATGATGATGATGCGTATGATATCGCTGTATCAGAATCAGGAGATATTTACATCACGGGAAATAGTTACGGATCGGGAACTAACTTTGATTACGCAACCATAAAGTATAACAATAATGGAGTTGAACAGTGGATTGCGAGATACAATCATACAGTGAATCAGGGCGATTATGCAAAAGCTATAGCAATAGATAATTCTGAAAATATCTATGTGACAGGAGAAAGCTATGGCGCAGGAAATAATTATGATTATGCGACAGTTAAGTATGATAATTCAGGAATAGAAAAATGGGCGATACGATACAATGGTCCCACAAATGGCGAGGATAGAGCAGTTGATGTGGTTGCAGACAATTCCGGAAATGTTTATGTGACAGGAGAAAGTTTCAACATAGGAACCAATTATGATTATGTGACAATAAAATATTCGGAGAGTGTTTCTATTAATTCAAATATATGGATGAATTATTAATCCACCTTTTAGTCTAATATTGCTGCTAATAGAATATTGCGTCCGTTCTGATCGTTATTAGCTCTATGAGAAAATAAAAGACTCTCATTACATTTTGTGCAGATATCAGCGGATGTTATCTGATTTTCCCTCAATCCCAATTTTCTCAATTGAAACTCGACCGTTTTCACCAAATCCAATTTATTTCCATCAACGATTTCATCATAAAAATCAAATCGTGATCTATATTGGCTTAAAACATCTTCACCTACTTCATAACAACATTTCCCGATTGCTGGAGCTATCCAGACTTTCAGATTTTCGATGTCGGTATCCATAAGTTTTATCATTTTATTCACGCATTTACTGACAATGTCTAACAAAGTTCCTTTCCAACCAGAATGAACTAAGGCAACAACCTCATTTTTCAAATCTGCTATCAGTATTGGTAAACAATCCGCTGTTAAAACACATATCCCTGCATTCTTTTTGCTCAATACTAACGCATCGGTATGAGGAAATATTCTTACATCATTGGGTTTTCCGGATGTATCATTACTTATTAACTTAACATCATCCTTATGAACCTGTTTCCCCAAATAAATCGGTATATCTTTTCCAATAAGGATTTTCGCAAAGTCCTTTATCTGATCTATTTTATCAGAACTACTCGTCTTTAATCTCCTCGTTGAAAAACCGTGAACTAACCATTTAATATCTTTCAGATTTTCATCATAGAAATAAATTTTATCTAACGCCATAATTCTCTCTCAATTTTGATTAATAACTGGATGGTTAAAAATATGATTTTGTTTATCTCTTTAACTTTGATTGCAGCGTATTCAAACGCCCTAAAATTTCCTCTTTTCCCAAGATAACAAGAGTCCCGACCAAATCAGGTCCATGAGCGACTCCCGTGACTCCTAATCTTATGGACATATAAAGATCCTTCCCTTTAAAACCACTCTCAGTCGTAACCTTCTTAACTATGTTTTTGATGTTCATATCATCGGTTTCATCAGTAGTCTCTTTTAAACTTTCTGCAAGTGCATTAATGATTTTTAAAAATTTTTCCAAATCTATCTCATTTTTGATTGATTCGATATTATATTCTGGTGATTCAAAAAATACTTTTATGTATTCATTGACTTCATTTAGCGTGGATAAATTATCCTTCACTAATTGTACTGCACGATTCAAATCTTTATTCTGTTTTTTATATTCATCCTTAATGAAAGGAGAACTTGCTTCATACAATTGAGTATCACTTAAATTCCTTATATAAACCCCATTCATCCACTTTAACTTATCGAGATTAAAAACTGCGCCTGATTTTGAAATCCGTTCCAGTGTAAATTTTTCGATAAGCCCATCTATACTCATTATCTCGCTTAACTGAGTTTTTCCGTTATCATTGACATCCTTCGAACCAAACTCAGATGGTGTCCACCCAAGAAGAGCCAAGAAATTAATAATGCATTCAGGTAAAAAGCCATCTTTTTTATAATCCATAACAGAAGTAGCACCGTGTCGTTTTGACAGCTTAGTTCTATCACTTCCCAAAATCATCGGAAGATGTGCAAAACAGGGAACATCGAATCCAAAAGCCTTGTAAAGCATAATGTGTCTTGGAGTACTCGGTAACAAATCCTCTCCTCTTATGATATGTGAAATTTCCATCAAGGCATCATCAACAACATTCGCAAAATGAAAAGAAAATCCTCCATCCGAACGCTTCAAAATAAAATCACCAATTTGTTCCGAATCAAATTCCACATCTCCCCTGACAATATCCTTGACTACATATTTCCCTTTAACGACTTTAAAACGAACAGACGGTTTTCTCCCCGCATTTATATAATTCTCTTTCATCTTATCCGTCAGTTCTCTGCATCTACCATCATATTTTGGAGGCATTCCTTTGCTAATAGCCTCTTTCCGCCTCAATTCAAGCTCTTCCGGTGTACAATAGCATTCATAGATTGAACCTGAATCCCATAACTTTTTAAGATAAGATTCATATATATCAGTTCTTTGTGATTGCCGATATGGACCTTTATCACCACCGGCTTCAGGACCCTCATCCCAATGAATTCCCAACCATCGTAAACCATTAAGGATATCGTTATAGAAATCCTCGGAAGAGCGATGAACATCAGTATCCTCAATACGAAGGACAAAAACACCCTTATTGTGGTGGGAAAAGAGGAAATTAAATAATGCTGTCCGAGCGCTCCCAATATGCAAAAATCCTGTTGGAGAAGGAGCAAATCGAACGCGTGTTGTTTTGGTCATAACCGAATTTCCCAATGTTATATATCATCGTAATGTGGCGTTGCATTCTTTTTTGATTGTTTCGATGGTTACTTCCATAATTTTATTGATTTCGTCATCGGTGAGTGTTTTTTCTCTCGACCTATATAAAACCGAGTAAGCAAGACTTCTTTGCATTTTCTTTATCTTTTTCCCCTCATACATATCGAATAATTCGATGGATTCGACCAGTTCACCACCCATCTTCCTGATTATCTCCTCTATCGCTTCTGACTTCGTATCTTTCGAAATAAGAAAAGCAAAATCTCTCTTTATTGCAGGAAATTTTGGAATCTCTTTAAATTCTTTGCGGAAATTGATATATTCCTTTATTTCAGAAAGATTCATTTCCAAAATCCAGATATTGCTGTGCAGATCATATTTCTCCTGTATCCCATAATCAATTTCACCAAAGCTGCATATCTTCTTATTGTTATGCACCACATCAGCCGACTGTCCAAAATTAAAAATCACACTGTTACTCTCCTGATACTTGACATCTTTGATTCCAAGATTGTCCAACAAAACCTTACATATCCCTTTCATATCATAGAAATCATAATCGGTTTGTTTATTCGACCAATCCATCGGACTTTTTCCCGACAATACCAAACATAAAACCACATCTTCCGTAGATTCACCTTCATCACTTATACTTTTATAAATCCTCGCCACCTCAAACAACCTCAAATCGAGATTATTCCTATGATGATTATAAGCCACATTCTTTAGCAGACTGGGAATCAGACTTTTTCTCATACAGGAATACTCTTTACTGACAGGATTCAACAACTCTATTGTTCCGCCAGACTTTGAGAATAAATCATTCTCTTCTCTACTGACAAAACTGTAATTAACCACTTCCTGAAATCCAAGACTCACCACAAAGTCTCTCAGCTTATCAAGTATCTTATAAGTTTCATCTAACACTAAATCCTTTTCCGTAATATATGGAGGATCGGAAGGTATTAAATTATATCCATATAATCTTGCTACCTCTTCTATCAAATCGACATCAGCAAAAATATCAACTCTATGAGAAGGAATAACAACATACAATTTATCTTTTTCAGACTTCATAATTTCGAAACCAAGTCGTGTTAAAATATCAGCTATTTCCGATGCATTTAACTCAACACCAATCAAATCATTAACCTTCTTTATCTCCAATGGAATATGTTGAACTGTTATAGTAGACACATTAACATCGATAATCCCTTTTCTGATTCTACCACCAGAAACTTCTCTGATTAATTGAGCTGCTCTATTTATTACATACGGTAAACCACTTCGATTTGTTCCTCTTTCAAATCTCATCGATGATTCCGACTGGATATTATGTCTACTGGAAGTTCTTCTTATAGAAGTCGGATTAAAATAAGCACACTCAAGAAAGACATTCTTTGTATTCTCATTAACTTCGGTTTCTTTTCCTCCCATAATGCCAGCAAGTGCTATAGCTCCCTTCGAATCGGCTATGACCAAATCATCATTACACAGTTGAAGTTCGGTCCCATCTATCGTAAGGATCTTTTCATTATTATTAGCTTCTCTAATATAGATAGTCTCACCCTCTACCAGCTCAAAATCGAAAGTATGAATAGGATGACCCAACTCCAACAAAATATAGTTGGTTACATCAACAACATTATTTATCGCTCTTAATCCGACAGCTTCTAACCTTCTTTGCATCCACAAAGGACTTTCTTTAATTACAACATCACCAATTACTCTACCTGCATATCGTGGACAATTTTCTTTATCCTGTATGACAACTTTAGCAGACAAGTCAGCAGGTTCTAATTCCTCCTGAATCCTTGAAGGAGGCATTTTGACTTTCAGATTGTAGATTGCAGCGACCTCTCTCGCAATTCCAACCATACTCATACAATCAGGTCTATTGGGAGCAACTGCTATTTCAATAATACAATCGATACCACTACCGACTTCATAGTCATCAGGTAAGATCAATATTCCAGAAGCATCTTCAGATAATCCCAATTCTGCACCACTGCACAACATTCCCTCAGATTCAATACCATTAATGATTGCCTTCTCAATTCTTCTATGATTAGGCAATTCTGCACCAATCATCGCTACTGGACATCTATCACCTTCCTTGAAATTCTTCGCTCCGCATACAACTTTCAGAAGTTTTGACTCACCAACACTCACATCACATATTAGCAATTTCTCAGATTGAGGATGTGGCGCAATCTTCTTTACCTCACCGACTTTAAACGATCCATCAAACATCCCCAAGTCAAAAAACCACTCCACTTCCAATCCTACCATAGTCAAGGCATCAACAAGCTCTTTCAATGGTACATTAACATCGACATATTCTTTTAACCACCTATAACTTACTCGCATTGTTTAAAGTTCTCACTCCTTAATAGATAACTTTTAGTACAAACAGTTAAAATTGTTGTAAGAATCTCAAGTCATTATCAAAAAACAACCTTATATCATTTATACCGTATTTTATCATTGCACATCTATCAATACCCATTCCAAACGCATATCCCGTGTACTTCTCAGGATCAATGTTAGAATATTCGAATACTTTAGGATGTACCATTCCAGCTCCTAATATTTCGAGCCATCCTGAATTCTTACAAACATTACAACCGACTCCACCGCAAATTACACATCCTATATCAACTTCTGCACCTGGCTCAACAAATGGGAAGAAAGATGATCGGAATCTCATCTTTACATCTTTCCCTAAAAACTTATGAACGAATAATTCAAGAGTTCCTTTCAAATTCGCCATAGTTACATTCTTATCTACAAGCAATCCTTCGACCTGATGGAACATTGGTGAATGTGATGCATCCAGATCGTGTCTATAGACTCTTCCCGGTACAATTATAGCAATCGGTGGCTTGTTTTGCAGCATCGTTCTAACTTGCACAGGCGATGTGTGTGTTCTTAACAGAACATTTTTTGAAATAAACAATGTATCTTGCATATCTCTTGAAGGATGATCAGGAGGGAAATTCAGTGCTTCAAAATTATAAAAATCAGTCTCAATATCCGGACCATCAGCTATTTTGAATCCCATCGATACGAATATTGATTTGATTTCATCCATTACAACAGAAATGGGATGTTTTCTACCGAGTAAAAATTTTCTACCGGGAATTGTTACATCGATTTTATTCTCTACAAGTTTTTGTTCTGTCTCTTCCTTTTTTAATCTCTTTATCTGCTCATCGATAGCATTCTCTAATAAATTTTTAATCTCATTAACCTTCTTTCCAACAACAGGCTTATCAACCGCAGATAAATCCCTCAAATTCTTCAGCACCTCTGTTAACGAGCCTTTTCTCCCGAGAATTTTTACTTTTATCTCTTCTACCACAGCTAAAGATTTGGCTTTTTTTAATTTACTAAGTGTTTTCTCTCTTAAGCTCTTGAGTTTTTCTAATAATTGATCCTTCATTATTATTCTATCCATCTATAACTTATTTATCATACTAAATGACAAACAGGTTAGGACACAGAAGTAAATTGTAAAGAAAAAAATATGTAAATAATTTTTTAGTTATTCAAATGGTGTCTTAAACTAAGGAAATCAGACCGTGAAGAAAACAGAGAAATATTAAGATATGAAAATATAGGAAGGCAAATTTATGATGCTTTAAGAGTATTCTTTTTGTTGATTTCTCATCCGTAACCACTCTTTTTGCATATCAAATATATGTCTGATTATTAATTCCTTAACCTGCTCAGATATTAGGCAAATCTTGGATGCAACCCATCTCTTTTGTACTCCACTAACTTCCTTTTTATCCAATCTGAGTACCTCAATACAGAAAGATATTTGTGTAATATGCGGTGACACAATTAACATATTAATCTTAAGAATATCGCCTGTTTTTATAGCCTCATCATCGCTAACAAATCCAAATCCAGAAGCGCTCAAATCGCAAAATGTTGGCTTTATCTTAAACAAATTTGTACCCTCATTAGCAGGATTCAACAAACCAAGAATGATATTCAACTTTGAGTCAATCTGCTCCAGCATATCACCAATCTCCGGCGATTTGACTCTGATTTTATCCAGAACACCCTGATTTCCCACAAAACTTGCCAGATTATTAGTCCATACCGAGAAAGGTACAAGACTATCTTTGATGTTACTCTCGAATTTTTTATATTCCTCTGGCAACATTCTCTCGTATGTGAATCTCAATTGATCTGTAATTCTTAAATTATCTCTTTTTTCCTCAACCATTCGATTACCTTCTCTTCATCAATAATAGTCCATTTTGTCCATACAGTCCATACAGTCCATAGTCTTACTAACTCTTACTTTCAGATGTATCCACACCCTCAAGAAGACTTTTTCTAATTTCCTCTTTTTCTTTATCCTCTCTAACACTCGGGAAAAATGTATCAATAAAACCTTTAGGACCCAATCTTGGTTGTTTAGCAGATTCATCCTTCAAAGGTAAAACAACCTCTCTCGGTTTTGGGAAGACAAGAAACTCAACCCTTCTATTTCTTTCTCTCTGTATAGGAGTATCATTCGGACCAAGTGGTTTTGTATCCGAATGCCCTGCAGCAGATATATTATCAGGTTTAATCCCTTTATGAATCAGTTCCCTAACAATAGACACAGCCTGAGCTGTCGATAATTCCCAATTATTACGATAAAGGCTTTCAGTTCCAGGCTGGGAGTTATCAGTATGAGCCTCAACGATAATCTCGCCATCGTATTTTTTAAATCTGTTGAAAATAAGTTGAATAATATCCAATCCTTCAGACTTAAGCTGAGCAGATTCATCCTCAAAAATAAATCTGGATGGAATTCTTAATATTAATCTATCCTCTCTATATTCAGCTTCGATATGTTTTATTAAATCCAACAATCCAGCATTCTCAATAGCATTATCATACCGCATTGGTTCTTCAGCCGTCTCAGTCAGAGTTTCATCCTGAGAACCTGGTTTTAAGGAACTTTTAAGTAATTTATCACCTGTTGATTTTCTTAATACAGCCTGTTGCATTTCCTCGATAAGTACCTCATTGATAAGAGCCGTCATATGAAGCGGTGAAACTACTGTATCACCCATTGGAACATTCATCACAGGAATATTTCTCTGGACGCCAAAGGCATATTTTAAAGAACCAGATAACTCCTTAAATCTTGCCGTATCCTGCTCCGAAAAGGCTAATAGAAGAACAAAAAAACATAATAATAACGACATCATATCCCCATAAGTAACGACCCAAGCCGGTGCAGTTAGCTCCTCCATTTCTGGTGGATCTTGTTGTTCTTCATCTGCCATTAGTTTATTCCTTCAATACAAAACATTACTTTTGTTGTGTTATCCTTCTTTTCCCTGGTAAAAATGTTTTCAAAACTTCTTCA
>CAZYWQ010000075.1:8568-9751 GCA_964651675.1 uncultured Candidatus Sumerlaeota bacterium
ATTCTCGGATTCTCTCCTCTTGCAACTCCCAGAATGCCTTCTATAATCAAATTTTTCATTAATGTTTCTTCCTGACTCCTCAATGCCAACTTATCAGCAATAGGTAAGGCTATAACATTAGCTATAATAGCACCATAGAGAGTGGTAAGAATAGCCACTGCCATACCAGGACCAATCTGACTTGGATCATTCATATTAGCCAACATCTTAACCAATCCAATCAAAGTACCAATCATTCCCATTGCAGGTGCTGTATCACCGACAGCTTTAAAGATGCGTTGTCCTTGCATATGTCTCTCCTGCAAATTCATCACATCTTTATTTAAAATTTTCCTTATAAAATCACCTTCCGAACCATCCACACAAAACTGAATCCCCTTTTTCAAAAACGAATCGCTAAACTGCCTTTTCTCCAATGCCAACAAGCCTTCTTTTCTCGCAATTTTCGACAAAGCTACAAATTCATCAATAATACTCTGCGGATTCATCGGTTTTGCAAAAAAGGCATTTCTAACCACACTAACTGTTGCAAGGACTTTTTTAATAGAAAACTTAGCGAGGATAATTGACGAAGTTCCCCCAAAGACAAGTACAATTGAAGCAATATCAATGAAAATACTTGGGCTTCCACCGAGTAAAATTGTGGTAGCTACCATTAAGATAGCAGCAATCAAACCAACTATTGTTGCCAGATCCATAAATTTATTACCATCCCTGTAATAGGAATTTTTACATCCTGTTTAAAAAATAACAACCATTAATAGATTGGTATAGCAAAACGATATATGATAAAATATCTCCTTATTCATTTTGCTAAATTAAATATCGACAAATTAACAATGTTTCTTTAATTCAAATTTGTTTGATTACCTGCTTTTAACTCTTTATATACTAATATATTATACAAGCAAAAGAAGAGAAATTACTAACACATTACAATTGATATGATAAATCAATACAGAGTTTAAAGAACTTGACATCATCAATCAGACTAAAATATAAAATTTCTGTATACCCATTAAAATTAATTAATTAAAAATATAAGGGTCGTGCTAAGTGGGGTGTCAGCGGTACCCTGTACCGGAAATCCGCTATATGCCGGGCGAATCTCACTGGAGGGGAAGCTAATTTTGTATGGAGGAAGAGCAGGAGGCGTTGATCTTAGGGTCCTACGCAACAGAAG
>CAZYWQ010000076.1:0-9670 GCA_964651675.1 uncultured Candidatus Sumerlaeota bacterium
CATAAGTACAGATTACATTTTCGATGGATTAAAAAAGAAACCATATATCGAAGACGATTCTCCAAATCCGATAAATGTTTATGGTGCATCGAAACTGAAAGGTGAAGAGGAAATCAAAAAAGTCTCACCGAAAAATGCTATTCTGAGAATTTCCTGGTTATTCAATGGAAAAAAGAAAAATTTTCTAACAACCATCCTTAAGTTAACCAAGACAGAAAAAGAACTGAAAGTCGTAGATGATGAGATTAGTACTCCAACCTACACGATTCATCTTTGCAAGCAGATAGAAAGTATGATTCAAGGCGGTTGTGAAGGAATATATCATTCCTCAAATAATGGATTCTGTTCGCGATACCAATATGCACTCGAAATAATCAAAGTCGCAAACATCAAGGATATAAAAGTTTCGCCAGTGAAGACAGGACATTTCAAATTATTAGCAAAACGCCCACTTTTTTCAGCCCTTGAAAATAAACATCTAAAAGAAATGAATCTTGATACTATGCCCGAATGGGAAATTGCTGTTAAGGATTGTCTATCTACCTTCTATTAAGAATCATCAGCAATCTTAGAATGTACCAAAACATCACAATGAAATCGATGAAAAGTGAAAGGGCAGCACCAATATATTCATTCGTAGAGTATTTTCTCATTATTAATGAAGTGTCGACAAGGACAAATCCTGCCATCAACAATACAACACCACCTGAGATGACTATTGACATTGTTGAACTTTGGAAAAAGAATATATTCAAAAAGATCAAGCCCAAAAAGGTCAATAGTCCCATAAACAAGAATCCGCCCCACATACTAAAATCACGCTTTGTGGCAAAAACAAAAAGAGTCAATCCACTAAATACCAATCCTGTTAAAATTAGTGCTTGCCAAACAACATCAAAACTACCGGTAAGATATGCAGCTAAAATAATCAATGCACCTGCATAGATCCCTTCGAATATCGCAAAAGCAAACAGTGCAAAAAGATTTACTCCTGGCACCAATCTTACGCTCTGAACAAGCAACATTCCCCCTATCAGTAAAAATAATGATATCCAGGGATGTTTAAATATGAACAATGAAAGTTCATATCGGATCCCTAACAATCCACCAAACGCTGCGAATATTAATGCAACAAAAAATAAGGAGTAAACTTTCCGAACAAACGCAAGTCGTTCTTCAGACGGCTCATCAACAACAAATCCTCCTGCTTTTACTGTATCATAGCTATTCTCAAATTGACTAAAATTATTCATTTTCCTTCTCCATCAAATCAAAATTACATTCAGATATTATCACAAAATGATCCTAAGACAAAATCCCATTACCTGTCTACAAAATTTTTTATTGACTGTAATCCTGCTGATAATATTTAGCAATCAGTATTTTCTTGACTGATCCCGTTACATACTCCGATTCTTTAGACCAAATCTTATCATCGAGCCATCTTTCTTCCACTGCTTTCAATTCATCTTTTAGATGGTCAGTCCTGGACCACTCGGAAAGGATAATCCATATCGACGAAAATTTATCTAAGAAATTCCTGTCAGTAATAATCGTACTTTCATCAGTCGAAAGAAGAGTAATATATCCAACTTTCTCACTAACTAACAGATATATATCATCGGAAAGGTAAATTTGTAACGGAAAGAAGGTAAAGGGATTCGTGCAAAAAATCGCTGTATTCTCTTGATGTTCCCTTTCAAGATAATTCGCAACTTGAAGAGTAACATCCCTTACAAAGTATTTATGATAGCGAAATGTTGAGGCTGAAAGATAAAAGATAAGTAAAACCATAATGATCCATCTCACCCAGAGACGCTTTATGGAAAATATAAAATGACTCACAATTATGAAATAAAAAGGCAAGATGATAAGTAAATTTCTCGGATAAAATCTCCCTCCTAAAAATATCAGGATAATAGAAAGTACCAGCGGAATCATCACCAGAAAAAGAACATAGAGCATCCCATCGAAGTTCTCATCTTTCCTTTTACTCAAAATAATACGAACTATTAAATAAACTATTGGAAAGAGAAAAATTATATATATCAAAAAGAAATAAATATCTTCGAGTCTATAAGAATATAAAAAGTTTAAAATGGATTTGAATGGTAAAAGCTTAACCTCACCCAAAAGCAGAGTCAGAATAACATTCGCAAAATTATCGAATGTTATTGCGTGAGGAAGAGAATGCGCACTGCTTCCAGTCCCTGTCTGAATATGTGTAAAAAAAATACTTAACCACGGTTTATATAACAACAGCATCGAAAAAATAATCAAAAGCCTGACTATCAATCTTTTAATTATATCTTTTTTCAAAACATCCGTAAAAACTAAATAAGAAATCTGAGCAACAATCAGAAATAAAGCAAAATAGTGAGTATACAAAGCACACACAGAACATAAAACATATCCTAAGCAATCGAAAAATTTTCCCTTCTTAACAAACATCCACAAAAAGTAAGAAGCCATCATAAGAAAAAACATAAGCAACGAATACATCCTGATTTCCTGAGAATGGTGAACAAATAAAGGGGCAATACTCAGAAAGAAAGATGCAAGAAGTGCAACCTTGTTATCAAAAATTTCTTTCGCAACAAAATAAGTAACAACAATCGCAGCAATAGAAAACAAAACAGAAAACAATCTAAGGAAGGCAGCACCGCTATAAATCTTCATCCAGAAATGAAGAAGGATATAATAAAGAGGCGGATGAACATCAGCCTTCGCTATCTCATACAGACTTGCAACACTTTTATCAGCAAGAACAATGCTGAAACTCTCATCATACCATATACTCAAAGTGCCTATATGATAGAGTCGGATTACCAACGCAACTGCGATTATCAAAAGAAAAATATATGTGTTACAATTTTTAATCTTCATCGAAAGGTCTCAAACAAGCTTTATGATTCAGTCATATTGAGTTTTCTATTAACCACATACCTACAAATGTTTTGATAATCGCAGAATTTATCGCACTCAACAGGATTAATCTGAAAATCCCCATTCATAATTTTTTTGACAAATTCACAGACAATATTCGCAAGATTAGGCTGATTATCCTTCGCAAATTCATCTCTTCGTTTTTCATCAAGTTCAAAGAAGACATCAAAAAATTCCATATTCTTATTCGCCTTCGCTATAATCTTATGTGGATCAACATTCCTATAGATGAAAAAAGTCCCTTCTTCAGTTTGAAATTCACTCATATCGCCAGATAACAATCTTCTTGCAGCAAGGATATAAATCGGAATCTGAAAATTCTTCTTCCCAAACTCTTTCACATTTAACTTCGCAATATTCGAAGCACTTCCCTTATAATCTATAACCCTAAATCCATCCTTACAAACATCGATTCGGTCAATCAGTCCACCTAAAAATATATCTTCACACTCAGGATTTTTTATAATAATCGGATCCATATCTTGCTGTTCTTTTACATACTTTACATCGCCAAACTGGAGTTCAAAATAAGACGGGATAAATCTGTGCTTGTCAATTACAGTCTGATTTGCCTCCTTTTTAAGCACCGTTAGTAATGTATTGATGATTTTTTCTTTTTTTATTTTATAATAATCTTCGTTGCCAACATAACCATCCCTCTCGAATCCATCAAGAAACTCATTTGCAACTTGTAACATATCATCCCTAAATTTTATAAAATTATCAACAGGAAGCTTATTCTCTTTTTTAAGCCTATCGAAAAAATCCCGAAGAATCTTGTGAATGATTGTTCCCTCATCAGTCATTCTAATCTCATAAGCAGGTTTCTCAAATGGCATCATTTTCATCGAATACTTAAGAAAAAATTTGAAAGGACAAACATAATAATCCTCAAGAATTGTCGCTCCCCAAAGAAATCCTGATTTAAACTGATTACCTAACTCCTTTTTAACTCCATCAGAATCTATATAACCTATCCACTTATTTAAAAGTTTATCATTGTCTTTTTCTCTGAGGAAATATCCTTCGCGAAGATGTTCCTTATCAATCCTATAGAAAATGTCAGAAAAACAATCTTTAAATTCATCAATCGATGCTAAATTGTTATAAACAACGAGACCATCAGTCTTGGAAAAAGATGCTTTCTCAAATAATCTCTCCTTCTTACACAATTCCATACTGATTCGGTTGCAGATTTCTTTTTCTGTAAAACATCTTTCTACTCTTGGGACAATAAAATCATCCTGATCATCGATCTTATCCTCTTGAGAAAAATCAACAATCTTCTCGATTTCCTCCAATAAAGGAGATTTCAACATTGGCTTTTCTAATCTATCAGTTCTACTAAAAGACAAATACAATTTTTGATGAACAGCACATAATAACAGGAAAAAAAGAATTTCCTCATTCAGTTCCTCATCAGATGTGGTCTGCAAAGGATAAGCAAATTCATCATTACTCAAAAATGAATTAATTTGTTTCCTTTCGGAATCCTTAAATATTGGTTTATAAGAAAGAGACTTTGGAAATTTTCCCTCATTCAATTCACCTATAAAAAGAATCTTGAAACACAATCCTCTCGCATCCAATGGATTCATTACAAAAATCCTATCAATAGGAAGTGAAACATCAGAAATAGATTTGCTAAACATAACATAATCAAAAATACTCAAAAAATCATCAGGTTGATAGACCTTCTTATCAATCTCTGCTTCTTTCGATACTGCTTTTAATTCCTCCAACAAATCGAAGAAATCATTTATCTGCCTTAAGTTCTCTATCTTCAAATTATCACTATCATCTTCAATTTTTTCCATAAAAAACTGTTTAACAAACTGTTCGATTTCCGAGATGAATCCTCCAAATTCCTGCTCCTTCACAAGTCCATCTGTCATATTGAAAAAATCAGTGATAACTTGCTTAGTGCATTCAATCTCAGATTCATCAATCGACTCTGAGTCATTTTTCTTCAACTTTTCCGACTTTGACTTAAGCCAATCTAATCTATTTAGCCACTGATTCAAATCACCTTCCAAAATGCAAGCCTTATAAATTATAAGTTCAATCTTCTCCTTAGAAATTTCCGGATTATTCGAACACTGCATTATAACCTTAAGAACAGCTTCCCTTTCAAAATTCACCCTTTTAATATGAAATAAATTCTGCACCAACCTGACAATACTATTAACATTCAAACTATCCCGACTTCTGATAAAAATGTGTAAATTATATTCCGCAAATATCCTCCTTATATCATTCGAATACTCAAATATCTCTCTGAATATCACTCCTATCTCACTCAACTTCAAAGACGGATCTTCCTCCAGGAGCCTTTTTATCTCTCTGCAAATAACATAAATTTCACTTAACGGATCATTCGCTGAAAGAAGATTTATTTTTTGATTCGATGGGATCTTATCTACCGGATAAAGAAACAAATTATTTAACAGATACTTAATCTCACCAGCTATCCCATCATTTGGAATCTCAAGGTGCGTCCTGATATTTTTTTGATCCCCTCGAAATAATCTATGTTCAATCTGTTTAATTTTTCTGTCAAAAATCTCTCTCTTCTCATCGCCAGCAAAAGATATTTCTATTTTTAATCCCTTTTCTCCTAAAACTTTTATGATTTCATACTCAATCGGTGTAAAATCATTGAAGAAATATACTTTTATTTCCCTAACATTCTTGAGAAAACTTATTTTATGAAAGTTTTCTTTAAGTGTACTCAATGAAATAATATTTCTATCAGTCGCATCAATCAGATTTCTCTTATCTAACTCTTCTTCATAAAGGGAATAAATCGCCAAAACCTCTCTGAACTTGACTGAATCCATTTTACCGACAATCTTCTTAAAAGAATCTATCGAAACAAACGCTCCTTTTAACTCATCAATAATCGTAATAACTGAAGTTATGAAACCATTCAGATTTTGTATCTTGTCAAAATAGCCAAACTCAGGCGATTTATAGAGTTTAGTAACAATATCCTTCATGAGAACGAATCTTGTTGTAGAAGAGATTGATTTAGCAGACACCGGAGAATCATTATAAACCGAATAAGGATAAATATCATTCAACAGCGACTTAAAAGTGGTGATATTCGGACTTATAACGGAATTGTTAGAAGATTTTTGTAGAATGTCCCGAATAACCTTTTCCTGAGAAAGTCTCGTCGGAACGATTATCAATGAATCATTATCAAACATAATCCACTCAGATTTCACAGAAGTGTTTTTGAAATTCTTTTCAGTTTAAACCCTTATACTAATTGATACAACAAAAAGCAAAACTACGAAAATAGCCTTAATTAATTCATTTAATAATTCCATTTTAACTCATATTATTTTTGAACTTATCCAAATGTAATTTTTTTATCAACAAGAAAAAACACTCCCCTTCACCAATAAACTAATGTCTCGAAACTGGTGTCTCGTTCCCAAGCCCCGGCTTCGATAATATGTAGTGAGGGTCTTTAAGATTGATTTTGGGAAATAAGATATAAAGATAATATTGGAATTTGCGGACAATATTTCTTGAAATTTAATTATTAACTCCAAATACTCAAGCGTGATAATAAATTTTTTAAAAATTCCGTTGATAAATAAACTGCAGGAGCAAGGTTTCCTCGCCCCTACGGAAATAACTAACATTGTGACAAAATATGAAATTTAAGGTCATCGGTCTGAATCATAAATCATCCCCCATAGAGTTGAGAGAGTTGTTCTCTCTTTCCGAAATAGAGATTTGCGAGTTGTTACAGAGTGTAAAACAGGACAAGAGAGTAAATGAGGCTTTTATTCTTTCGACTTGTAATCGTACGGAGTTTTATATTCTGAGCGGTGATAATGTGGATATCATCAGTTACCTTGATTCACTTCTAAAGAAACAAAAACACATTAGCTTAAAAGAAAATAAAAAGCACTTTTATGTGCATTTAGACATTAATGCTGTGCAGCATTTGTTATCAGTAGCGACTGGTATTGACTCGATGGTTTTGGGAGAACCACAAATATTAGGACAGGTAAAGGAAGGATATAGATTAGCCTGTGATTGTTCCACAGCCGGACCATTTCTTAACAAACTCCTTCATATTGTTTTCAGAGTTGGCAAACAAGCGAGAATAAATACTCAAATTGGCTATGGTTCTGTATCTGTAAGTTATGTGGCAGTGGAGCTGGCAAAAAAATATTTTTCCAACCTGAAAAAATGCATAGCCTTACTGATAGGTGCTGGAGATACAGGGAAGTTGGTCACGAAACATATTATGGATGCTGGGATCAAAAAACTATACATAACAAATAGAACATCTTCTAAGGCTAATGAACTCTCCTCAAAATTCAAAGGCAAAGTTATACCTTTTAAAAATATGAAGGAAGTGATGCAGAAGGTCGACCTCATTATTTCATCAACATCTGCGACTGATTACATTATCACAAAGGAAGAACTGAAAACTATAATGAAGAAGAGGACTCAGCGACCTCTTTTTATTATCGATATTGCGATACCGAGGGATTTTGATCCACAAATTCGGAAACTGAAAAATATTCATTTAAAAAATATTGATGACATAAAGAAAATCACTGATAGAAATCTTGAAAAAAGGAAGAAAGAAATTCCAAAAGTGATGTCAATCATTAATGATGGGACTCAGTCATTCCTCGATTGGCAGAAAGCCTATAAGCTCAATCCGATTATAAAAGCACTTATCAAAAAGATTGATACGATCCAAAAGGAAGAGATTGAAAAAAATCGAGAGCGACTTTCGGAAAAAGAATTGAAAAAACTTAATGCGATAGCTCAGAATATTTCGAAGAAGATTCTTCACTCTCCTATAACCAAATTGAAGGAGATGAAGGACGATATACATCACGGAAAAACCAAGCTGGAACTGATTATCGAACTTTTTGATTTGAAGGATGAACTTGAGTCTATGAAGAAGTTATAGCGGTGCGATCTATCGCACTTAGAATTAATGTCGCATAAATGCGACCGCTACAGCTTTGATATTTCAGCTATCTCAATATTTATATGAAAAGCACCGTTAGAAATAAAAAAAATGTCGGATTGAAAGTTGCAAAGGTTCTTCCAAACAGCATCGCCGAAAAAAAAGGAATCAAACCAGGAGATATTCTCTTAACGATAAACAATAATCCTATCCGTGACTTAATCGATTTCCACATTTATAGCACTGATGAGAGACCATCAATTCTTTTAAAATCAACTCGCAATAAAATGAGAAAAATCATTATCGGAAAAGAGCCTGACGAAGATATTGGAATCATTTTTCATAATGTTAAACCAAGAAGATGTAATAACAATTGCATATTTTGTTTCATTAATCAGATGCCAAAAGGTCTGAGAAAGAGCCTCTATATTAAAGATGAAGATTACCGTTTATCTTTTTTATACGGAAACTATATCACTGCTACAAACCTATCTGATGAGGATATACGCAGGATTATCAAACATCGCTTAAGTCCGCTTTATCTTTCTATCCATACCACAAATCCTACACTTCGTGAATTTATGCTATGCCAAAAAAATATTCCTGATATTATGGATGTAATAAAGATTTTTGCTGACAATAACGTTCATCTTCACACTCAAATTGTTCTCTGTAAAGCAATAAATAATGGAATCGAGCTTGAGAATACACTTCAAAATCTTTATCGATTTTATCCTCACATAGAATCAATCGCTATTGTTCCTGTAGGATTGACAAAATTTCGCAAGAATCTTTTCCCTTTGAAAAAAATTACTCCGCAATATGCCAAAGATCTGATCAAAAAAATTAATTCATTACAAAAGAAATATAAAAACACTTATGGCGAAAATATTATATTTCTTGCAGATGAATTTTATTTATTAGCGGATGAACCATTACCCTCATTCAAACACTATGGTGACTTTCCGCAATTTGAAAATGGCGTTGGGATGGTTACCTATTTTATGAAGGAGTTAAACAGGATAAAAAACAAATTACCAAAAAAGATTGAACAGAAAAAGAAAGTTGGCATTATCACATCAAAACTTTCTCAGAAATTTTTAAAAAATGCGCTATTGCCTTTAAACAAAATCGAGAATCTGAGTGTGAAGATTATCCCTGTAAAAAATAATCTCTTCGGAGAGATGGTTACAGTAACAGGTTTACTTTCAGGCAAAGATATATTCAAGGCAATCGCATCACATCCTAAATGCGACCATTACATTATTCCAGGGAATACACTTAAGATTGATGAGAATCTTTTTCTTGATGATTTAACTTTTGATGATTTAAAAAACAGGATTAAAAAGCCCGTTTCGGTAGTTGGTTATAGTATCAAAGACTTAATTGATAATATATTATCTCCTTTGGGGAAAGATATATGAATACGAAATGGTCTCTTATCATAGTTTTAATTATAATTCTTTTATCATTTGCCACATATTTCAATACCATCTTCAATTCTTTTACTTATGATGACAGAGCCACCATTACCGAAAATGAGTCATTTCAAAATCAGGATAATCTTTCGTTTCTTTTTTCCAGAGACTATTTTAAGATGACAACAGAGGTCTCTTACCGACCAGTTGTGTCATTAACTTACTTTATCGATTTCAAGCTTTATGGTCTAAATCCTATTCCTTATCATATCGAGAACATTATTTTGCACAGTATTGTATGCGTTCTCTGTTATTTTTTATTTCTCAAGTTTTTCAAGGACAAGATTGTATCATT
>CAZYWQ010000077.1:0-7289 GCA_964651675.1 uncultured Candidatus Sumerlaeota bacterium
CCAACGATGAAAGTCAGTTGCAAGGAAATATTTGGTCCTGTTGTCACGATAGAAAGCTATGAGGATTTTTCCGATGCCATATCGAGAGTGAACGATTCCATTTACGGTTTACAATGTGGAGTTTTTACGAAGAATCTTGATTATGTGAAACAGGCATTTGAAGAGATTGAAGTAGGAGGAGTAATCATCAACGATTATCCGACATTCAGAGTGGACAATATGCCTTATGGTGGAATAAAATCATCAGGATTTGGTCGAGAAGGCATTAAATATGCGATTGAAGAGATGACGGAACTGAAATTATTAGCACTAAATTTTGATTGATTACTTATTGAATGAGTTGTTAGAAATAGGTGGCTAAATTTTAATAGTACTTTTGTTATTTTTGAAAAGGAGAAGAGAAGGATGCCAAGTAAGAAGTGCAAATTAATAATAATAGGTTCAGGACCAGCAGGATGTACAGCCGCATTATATGCTGCAAGAGATAATCTGGCGCCGATCGTAATCGAAGGCTCTCAGCCTGGTGGACAGTTGACAATTACGACTGATATTGAGAATTATCCGGGATTCCCCGATGGCATATTAGGACCTGAGTTAATGGAAAATATGAAAAAACAAGCGGAGAAATTCGGTGCTAAGTTTATCTTTGAAAATGTAACACACATCAACCTTAAACATAAACCATTTTTGATAACAGTTGATAGTGAGGCGTACAGTGCTGATTCGGTGATATTAGCTTGTGGTGCTTATGCGAGATGGTTGGGAATAGAATCGGAAAAGAAATTCAGAGGACATGGAGTTTCAGCCTGTGCGACCTGTGATGCCTTTTTTTTCAAAGGGAAAAAAGTGGTTGTCGTTGGAGGAGGAGACAGTGCGATAGAAGAAGCGATGTTTCTATCGAAGTTCGCTTCCGAAGTTTCGATCATTCATAGAAGAGACAAACTACGAGCATCACCGATTATGCAGGATAAAGCATCCGCTAATCCGAAGATAAAATTCATCTGGGATTCTGTAGTTGAAGAAATATTAGGAGAAGATGAACCGTTAAAAGTAACGGGAATCAAACTCAAGAACAAAAAAACAGAAGAGGTATCGGAGGTTGAATGTGATGGAGTTTTTATGGCGATTGGACATATTCCGAACACGGAATTATTCAAAGAACAGATTGATATGGATGAAAAAGGATACATAATCACAAAAGAAGGGACAAAGACAAACATTCCGGGAGTATTTGCAGCAGGAGATGTTCAAGACCACATCTATAAACAAGCCATCACTGCTGCTGGCACAGGCTGTATGGCAGCAATCGATGCAAGAAAATATCTTGAGGAGAATGTAGCGGTGTGATTTATCACACAATAAATATATGGTCGGATGAATCCGACCGCTACAACATATTTCAACCAGATTTGATATGTACTTCTGCAGGGATATGACTTAGAGTTAAGTCCTTAAGGTCAAGTTTTTTACTGGCGTTATCTATGTCAATGCCAACCAAATTACCCTCGTCATCATAATCCAGAACAATGCCCGGAGAAATCTCTCTACTTTCAGCACTCGTCTTAGACGATAGATCGATATATAAAGAGTCTGTATCAGGATAATAATTTAGTTTCATAATTTAAATCTCCTATCCAAAAAAGCATTATGAATTGTGATTTTATCTTCAAGTGTTATTACACGAAGTATTCTCCCTTCAAGATTACTAACAAGCATATCCTATTTATTATACTAGCTCTTTTCCGTATATGAATAGTAGGGATCAACCGCAAGAGTACTTCGTGGGATAGAGCAAAGTATTAGCTGTGGTTTTAATATTAAACCGTTTCTACTTCAAATAAATCTGCTGGAAGTGATAAATGAGAAGAAATCCTTCTCATTATTTCGGATTTCTCGGATGTTGAACTATGAGTTAGAACGAAATAGCCCATTACTCTTCTATGCTGGTATTTCCGATTTGGATTACGTGTGACTAAAGGTCCACGATTTACTTGAAGTGTACTCAAACGTTCAAGAACACTTTGTCCGTAAACATCCGCTAGTCTCTCAATCACTTTTGCCATTGTACCAGCGGCTGTTCTTTCGTCTATTACCTCATGTGAAAGATTTTTCCCGGCAATTATCCACTTGATTTTCACTTTTATTCTAGTCCTCTCAGACTTTTTTCGATGTTTGTAGAAGTTGTTATCATTTATATCTTCTTCGTGAGTTTCGGGTTCAATTAATCGTTCAATAAAAAATTCTTTATTGGCTAAATCTTTTAGTATCTTTTTGACGATGTTTGGGTCAGGTGAGGAGCCTCTTTGCTTCTCAAATGCTGAAGAAATACCTTCAAGAAAGTATTCATTTGGATCGAGTAGTAATGACTGCCATATTTCTGGAAATTCTGATCGTGTTTTTGATTCTTGTCTTCGTTCTTCATGAAGCTTTTTGAGATATCTTGCAGCGTTTCCGTTCTCTATGTTTTCCAAACTCAGGAGTATTTTTAGGTAGTGAGATATATCCTCATCGGTTCTCGCCAAAAAGTCTAAACTGTATGCCTTTCTGTCGGAGTATGTGCCCATTGCAAAGGGATAATAGAAATGCCAAATTTGACCATCAGTAAGAATTGCTATATTAACTCTATTATGGCGATCGTATTCCCATAATTGAGTTTCGGCTTCTTTCTCTTTCTCAGGATTCTGAATTTTTCCATGATCTTTTACCTCAATATATATTTCAGGTTTGTTTTCTTTTGGATTTTTGAAGAGAGCCAAATCAACCTTTTTCGAAGCTTGATCCGGAATTGCTGAATACTCTTCTTGAACCATTAGAGGATTATCCACATCCCATCCAAGGCAGCGCAATAAAACCATAACAATTCTTGTTGTGATAGTTCGCTCATTCGGATATATGCTTTTTCTAAGATTTTCTTTAATCTGATTGATTCGATTTTCCAGTTCCGACATTTACTTATCCAAAGTTAACTAATGTTTATATAGTTTACAGATAAAATTTGTTTTTACTTTTACTCCCGTCTAGTACAATGTGATTAAATATACCTAACTATGTTTCTTTATATTTATTATAAGCAATTACGGTTTATTGTTGAACTTCATATGATTTCCACATGACACATATTAGATTTATTTGTTAGTGGGAAACAGTAGAACTGTGTATATCATTTCCTCTGAAACATTTCACCAAAAAAAACAATTTGAAAAAAATATTATGCAACCCCAAAAATTAATGCAACAGAAAAATTTCATCCCACAATGCTTATTCTCAACAAATATTTGAGAAATCAAATAAATACCTGAGCATATCGTCTGATTATGAATAAATGATATATTAAGTTGCTAAAGGAATATGGTGTTATCTATTATATATTTCTAATGTAAGAAAAATGTTTAAAAAACTTGAAAAGAGAAGTCTTTTATAGGATACAAATCTGAATTAATTTTAAATAATCTTATTTGGGGGAGCGTAAGTCAGTTAATTAAAAAGAAGGAAGATCTTTAAACAATGAAAAAGTCAGTCAGGATTTTAATAATAGTATTAATTTTATTATTCGGGATTGGAATTGCAGTGATTTTTATGATAACGCGTCCAAAACCTGAGTCTCGGGCTCATACTGATCCCGGGAAGCTCGTTTCAGTTATGACAGCTAAAAGTTCCGATATCACGATGACGGTTGATGGATTCGGAACGGTGCGTCCAAAGAAAGAGGTTGCATTGACCGCTGAGGTTTCGGGAAAGGTTGCCAAATTGTCGGATAAACTCGATGAAGGGATGTTCTTTAAGAAAGGTGATCTTCTGTTGGAGATCGATCGGCGTTCTTATGACTTAGATGTGAAACAGATAAAATCCAGAATCGAACAACAGGAAGCGGAGCTTGGAAGCATTAAACAGGAAATCGAAAATAATAAGATTAATCTGAAAATAGCGTCAAATGAGTTGGAACTGAATTCGAAAGAATGGGAGCGGTATAAGAAGTTGAAGGCTGATAAGGTTGTATCCGATACAGAAGCGGATGCAATCGAACTCAAATATCTTCAGAGTAAAAATAATAAGCAAACAATTGAAAATACTCTTAAAACGCTCGAAACTAAGAAGACATCAGCATCAGCTTCTTTGAACTCTGCAAAAGTTGAGCTTGAAGATGCGCAGCTTTCTCTTTCAAAAACTCGTTTTTATGCTCCTTTTGATGGTCGTACTGCACAGCGATTTGTGGATGAGAATCAATTCGTTGGTATCGGAACACCATTGGTGAAGATATACAGCACAGCAGCAGTCGAAGTCACTATACAACTTCCTATTGATGAACTTCGTTGGTTGGAGTCAGATACAACATTGGAAATATTGAACAACACCTCAAAGGATTATGAAAATATCCTTGAAAAAAGATTCAAAGCGACTGCTTATCTCGATACTGAGAGCGGTGTTTCGACCTGGAAAGGATTTATCGACCGTTTTGGTGGTGTGGTTGATGAAACTACTCGTACAGTTCCCGTTGTAGTTAAATTCTCCGATCCCTGGGGTCTTTCGCGGTCAGAAAAATATACACCGCTCGTTCCAGGAATGTTTGTCAGAATAGAAATCGAAGGCGCCCATTTCGAAAATATTTATCAAATACCTCGTAGTGCAATTCGACCGGATGATACTGTGTATATTGCCGATGGAGAACAATTGAAGATTCGACCTGTGGCGATTCTACGGACAATTGACAACACTGCTTATGTAAAAAAAGGTCTTAAAGAGGGTGAGCAGATAATTATTTCGCCTCTTTCTGTAGCTACGGATGGTATGAAAATACGAATTAAAAAAGAAGAGAAATAATAACCAATAAAAAAATAAGGTTTTAAATAATGATAAAAGCGATTGCGCGATGGTCAGTACATAATCGAGTCACCGTCAATATGGCGATGGTATTAATTCTGATTGCAGGATTAATATCACTTGGACGGATGAGAAAGGAGACCTTCCCTGAGTTTTCTCTCGATATGGTTGTTGTCACAATGTCTTATCCAAGTGCAAGTCCTGAAGAAATCGAAGAAGGAATTGCCATAAAAATCGAAGAGGCAATAAAAAGTGTTGATGGTGTAAAGAAAATATCTTCGAGAGCAACAGAAGGTTATTGTTCAGTTCTGGTAGAGCTTGAGTCGTATGTTAAAGATGTTCAGAAGGTTGTTGATGATATTCAAACCGAAGTAGATAGAATCGAGACTTTTCCTGAAGAAGCAAAAGACCCTGTAGTTAGAGAGATAATACTAAGGGATCCTGTCATATATGTAGCTCTTTATGGAGATGTCCCTGAAATAACATTGCGGCAATTAGCTGAAACGGTCAGAGATGATTTGACCAATACGGATTATATAACTCATGCGGATTTATCAGGAGCGCGCAATTATGAGATTTCGATCGAAGTTTCCGAGGAAGATTTGCGCCGATACGGTTTGACCTTTGATGAAGTTTCGCAAGCTGTCAAGAGTGCAAGTCTTGATTTACCTGCTGGTCTGATTAAAACGACTTCTGGTGAATTATCTCTCCGTACAAAAGGTCAGCGTTATAAAGGAGAAGAATTTGAGAATATACCTTTGTTGACTCTTGTCGATGGTACCACAGTCAGACTCGGAAATGTTGCGAAGATTATTGATGGATTCGAAGATACGGATGACCGAGTTCGGTTCGACGGGAAACCTGCCATACTTGTCGCTATTTCAAAAACGAAAAAACAAGATTTACTCAAGATTGCGGATATTGTTCATCATTATGTAGCAGATATGCAGAAAAATCTTCCTCCGGGGATCCAGATGTCTACCGTGTTTGATCAGTCAGAAATGGTTCGAAGCCGAATTAACCTGCTATTACGAAATGGGATTCAGGGATTAATATTGGTTTTCATAACATTAGCGATTTTTTTACAGTTCAACCTCGCTTTCTGGGTAACGATGGGTCTTCCTGTATCATTAATGGGTGCTATGTGGATTCTTGGATGGCATGGTGATTCGATTAATATGATCTCTCTTTTTGCGTTTATTATGGTCTTAGGATTGGTCGTCGATGATGCTATTATTGTTGGTGAGAATATTTTTACAAGATATAGTAAAGGGTTACCGCCACTACGGGCGTGTATTGGTGGAACAGCTCAGGTAGGTTGGCCCGTTATTATGACTATTCTTACGACTGTGGTTGCCTTTTTGCCATTGCTTTTTATTAGTGGTATAATGGGGAAATTTATAGCGGTTATGCCGATTGCAATCATCGCAACATTACTTTTCTCTTTGTTTGAAGCATTATTCATACTTCCTGCTCATTTGGCTGATGCACTGGAACGACAGGAAAAGATGTTGAATAATCCGAACAGTAAGAAAAAGAAGAGGCGTTTTCGCAAATTTGTTGAACACTATTTGCAAAAGGTGATCGATGATTATTATTCACCTTTACTTCGTTGGGTTCTTCATAATCGTTATATATCGCTGTCAATCGCTATCACGATTTTTATTATTTCGCTTGGATTGGTTGGCAGTGGCAGAGTTCCATTTGTATTTTTCCCGAAAGTTGATAGCGATTGGATAGTAGCAAAGGTCATTTACCCATACGGAACTCCAGTAAATGTTACGGAATCAGCACTGAAGCAGATAGAAAAAGCTGCTGATGAATTACAAAATGAATATTTATCGAAGTCTAAAAAGAATAATAATAAAAAGAAAGGTGTAATTCGACACATATTCACCCTTGTGGGATTAATAATGCAGGAAGGAGCTGTTGAAGGTGAATATGGTTCTCATGCAGGTGAAATATTCATCGAACTTGTCCCCACGGAGGAACGCAATGCTCATTATGCAGTGCTTTTAGATCGGTGGAGAGAACTCACAGGGGAAATTTCGGGTGTTGAAAAACTCGAGTTTACCACACCTGTTATGGGACCTGGTGGAACACCAATCGAAATAAAATTGAATGGAGGTAGTTTCGAGGAGTTAGAGCTCGTTGCGGAAGAAATAAAGGAGAAATTGTCAACTTATCCCGGAACATTTGATATTAGTGATGATTTCCAACCTGGGAAACCCGAATTAAAAATTAAAACAAAACCTGGTGCGAAGGCATTGGGTATCACATTAAGTGATATAGCAAAACAGGTGCGTCAGGGTTTTTATGGAGATGAGGCACTTCGTATTCAGCGTGGGAAAGACGATGTAAAGGTAATGATCCGATACACAACTCAAGAAAGAAGAAACAGAGGAACCATTGACAATATGCGCATTCGTACTCCTGCAGGTAATGAAGTACCTTTTTATACAGTTGCACAG
>CAZYWQ010000077.1:7299-9437 GCA_964651675.1 uncultured Candidatus Sumerlaeota bacterium
CACAGGTCGATTCAGGACGAGGATATTCTGTCATCGGACGGGTTGATAGGAAAAGAACCATTACTGTCAGCTCTGATGTGGATGAGAGAGTGGCTAATGCCAAAAAAATCGTTATGGATTTGGAAGAAAAATTTCTACCTACATTAAGAGATCGTCATCGTAATATTAGTATTTCATTTGCTGGTCAGGAAGAACAAACACAAGAAACAGTGGATAGTTTAAAGTACGGATTTCTTCTGGCACTGATTGCAATTTATTGTTTGCTTGCAACTCAGTTCCGCTCTTACATACAGCCTTTCATCGTAATGACTGCTATACCTTTTGGGATAATTGGTGCGGTATTTGGTCATTTAGTAATGGGATCTCCTGTTACTTTAATGAGTTTATTCGGAATAGTCGCTTTAGCAGGAATAGTGGTTAATGATTCTCTTGTATTAATTGATTTCATTAATCAATCGAGACTTGAAGGAACTTCGATGTATGAATCTGCTTATGAATCAGGAAGAGCGAGATTTCGAGCTGTACTATTAACTTCCGTAACAACATTTGCTGGATTATTTCCGATTCTAAGGGAGACAAGTTTCCAGGCGAAGTTTCTTATACCAATGGTAATAAGCATCACCTTTGGATTATTATTTGCCACCGTATTAACGCTTCTACTTGTCCCCTCACTCTATCTCATTCTACATGATATACTCAAGCCTTCTTCATCAAAGAAATAATTGTATCGGACATTACTAATACTGGGAAAAACCTCTTGACAGCATATGGTTATTTGGCAAAACTGCCAATTACTATTTAATTATCACAAAAGGGAAGATAAAAATGGATACACAAGTATACGCAAGATATGATGCATTAGCCAAAGTCATTAAAGCTATTGCACATCCAAGCCGCCTTTTTGTTATTGATGAACTTGCAAAGGGAGAACGATGTGTTTGCGAACTAACCGAAATGATTGGAGCTGATACATCGACTGTGTCAAAGCATCTGGCAATATTAAAGAGTGCAGGAATTATTCAAAGTGAAAAAAGAGGAGTGCAGGTTTATTACAAGTTACATATCCCATGTATACTTAAGTTCCTGGGATGTATAGAATCGGTTATTACAACACAGGCTCAAGAAAGTTTAAGTTGTATTAAATGAGTCCGAAGTAATTTTATTTTGTCTTACATTTGGCAATTTTGTCAAATAACCATATATAATATATTATCATATAGGAGTTTTGACTTTGATGGATTGGAAGAAAGAGTGGAGATCGCTTGTTGTCATCCTGATTGTATTTTTGATTAGTTTTTATTTACCTATTGGGCATTGGCGATTTGACAATGCGATTATGGAGTCGTTGCAACTATTAAAATGGTACGCTCAAGAACATATTCTACTATGTCTTGTTCCTGCTTTTTTTATAGCTGGTGCTATTGCTGTCTTTGTCAGCCAGTCATCGGTGATGAAATACTTAGGTGTCAAGGCAAATAAAGTTCTGGCTTATGGAGTCGCTTCAGTTTCAGGAACAATCCTTGCTGTCTGCTCCTGTACAGTCTTGCCACTTTTTGCCGGAATATACAAAATGGGAGCAGGATTAGGTCCTGCAATAGCTTTTCTCTATTCGGGTCCAGCTATCAATGTGCTTGCGATTATTCTAACAGCTCGTGTTTTAGGATTGGAACTTGGAATCGCACGGGCTATTGGAGCAATCTTGTTCAGTATTATTATCGGGCTTCTAATGCACTTTATTTTCAGAAAAGAAGAGTTTGATAAAGTAAATTCTCAGATGGTAGTGCCTAATACCAAAATAAAACGACCTTTATGGCAAAATATAATTTATTTTGCCACAATGATCGCAATTTTAATCTTCGCTAATTGGGGAGAACCTGTAAGTGAAAGTGGCTTATGGTATGTTATCTATTCACACAAATGGATTATAACAAGTATTTTCGCTATAATATTTGCTGTGGTGCTTGTATTATGGTTTGAATTAAGCTGGTGGAAGATACTTTTTGCCTCTATTCCACCTGTCATTCTTGCCTTACTTATTCCAAATCAACCAGTGATCTCTTTTGGATCAGCCATTATCGGAATATCAATAATTACAAGTTTAGATAGAGGTGAAGCGGGGGATTGGTTCAGCTCAAGTT
>CAZYWQ010000077.1:9447-9665 GCA_964651675.1 uncultured Candidatus Sumerlaeota bacterium
CTACCTTTATTATTATTGGGTGTACTGTTTGCAGGTGCTTTACTTGGTCGACCTGGAAAGGAAGGGTTAATTCCATCAGAATGGATTTATAAAGCGGTTGGTGGGAATTCTCTGTTGGCAAATCTTTTTGCTTCAGTTGCCGGTGCCTTTATGTATTTCGCCACATTGACTGAAGTACCAATTTTGCAAGGCTTAATAGGCAATGGGATGGGTAAAGG
>CAZYWQ010000078.1:0-9655 GCA_964651675.1 uncultured Candidatus Sumerlaeota bacterium
ATGTATATTCGTTCAAGACATTAATTCGCATAGCAGCATCACGACTAAGTGCTCGAAATCCACTCGGTGCATCTGGAATATCTGACTTCGATACTTTTTGAACAAACCAACTACCTAACTTTTGGAGCTTTTTTTTGAGTGGAGAGAAGTGTTCTATGCTTGTTATCGGTCTTTCACCAATTACAATTTCAGCTTTGCCGTCGAGGATGGGTTGAATAAGCTTTTTTATAAATTCTCCCTTATATTGATTGTCAGCATCTGTATTGACAATAATATCAGCACCAGCTTTCAGAGAAGCCTCTAATCCAGCCATAAATCCAGTGGCTAAACCTTTGTTTTGCGGAAAATTCACTATATGATGAACACCGTTCTCTTTTGCAACCTTAACTGTATTGTCTGTGCTTCCATCGTTGATAACAAGGATTTCAATCTCATCAATTCCTGGAATCGATTTCGGTAAATCTTTTAGTGTTGTAGGAAGTGTTCTTTCTTCATTGAAACAAGGAATTTGTATGATTAGTTTCATAATATTATTCCTAAGTTTTTATTTTGTTATGGTGACAGAAATTGTGGGTGGTTTTGAAAATTCATTTTCACCCCAGCCTACATATTCATTAATTAATTTTGGAGTTAAGTTATATTTTCCCGGTACTCGGGGAGTATGAATGATAAAGGGTAATTCAACAATTTGACCTGGTGAAACATCACATATTAAGTTATTTCTTATTGGGGAGTACACAAGTTTTTTATCTAATATTTTCTGATCTGTATCAGCCCAAAAAGCAGTTATCCGAACAAGTCCTTTTGGATTTGATGTCTTCAGGTCTGATCCTATAGGATAAAGGTTATAGAAGTTATAGTCAGAATTATTTTTTATTTTTAATACAGCTTGATATAAAGAGTCTGTTTTCATTTCTTTTGGTATATCGAAGCTTATGTATTCCATCAAAAATTTACTATTAGGTATTTCAATCGAATATTTTAAGTTTTTATCAATTGAAATAAGCTTGGTTGTGTTGATTTCATAGTTGGCTATATATCCTGAGATTCTTACTAAATATTCTCCGGATTCTACGGGTGCTGGTATCTTAAACTGCTTAATGCTGATTTCACTAGGTTCTAAGAGAAAGGGGAACCACATTTCTCTATTTAACCAAAAGGTATTTCTTTGATTATTATTTTTTAAATAACCTTTAAATGCATTACTTTGATGGATAATGTTGTTTTTCATCCAGTCAATTTTTATATAGTATTTTTTATTTAATAAGTTCATTTGGGGGACTAAGTATTTTGTAGAGTTATTTTTCATACTTATCGAACCTATAAATCCAACCTTAGGTTTAACGCGGTCAGGGAAATTGAAATCTATAGTTAAATTATCAAATATTTTAGATTCATTTGTTTCAACTTCTAAAGAATGGTTCTTTAGTTTAAATATATAGGCTTCATTATCATCGTAAAATAGTTCAAAATCCTTCGCTTTTTTAAATCTATCGATAGTATCAGATAATTTTGCTACTGTATAAAATTCACCGATATTTAGCTGATAATCTTGTTTGTTTATTATTATGTAGTTAATGTTGTGTCCAATTAAGAAGGATAGCATTCTATTGTAATTATTAGGGAAAAATATCGCTTCGCTTGTGAGATTGATTATATAAGGAGGAATGAAACCGCTAAAACCGCCAACAATATTTTTTTTGTGATAGATAGAGAAATATTCTCGTTTAGAATGAATTCTTCTATCGTTACCTGGCAAGAAGTATGGGAATTCAAAAATGGCATTGGTATCCTTACATTCTTTTATTATGTTATAATATTGGGGGATGGACTTATTGTAAGGGATTTTTGCGAAATATCGTTTATAGTTGACTCTATTTTCGATCAAAAATATCAGTATTATCAGTGCAATTAGTGCAATCTTATAAGATTTTTTGGTTTTTAGATCAGAAAGAAGATTGGCAATACCAAAAGAGCTTGTGATAGAGATAAATAAAGCGAAGAAATTAACAAATCTAAAGGGAGCTCTTACTCCTATTAAGAGCGGAAATAATCTTAGGTATTTATAGGGTCCTGAACAAATCCTGTGATTTAGAAAATAAATCTCGTTACCAAGTGAAAATAAAAATGCGAATATTGATAATAGTAAGAATATTCTTGTTTTCTTTTTATATATCCCATTTTTTTTGAATGTATAAACAATGCTGAGTATTAACAAAAGGTATATTAGGAAACCATTAAAGGAACCCTCTTTTCCCATAGTTTTACTGTCTGGTCTCCAATTTTTAAAGAAATTAGAGTATAACAAACTTTTGTCTGAGGCTCCAAAGTAGTGTTGGATTTTTAGTCCGGTTATTACTGAAGACTTTCTTTTCATATCATATTCTTTTGAGGCTTTGGCAATTGTTGCTATTGTGGGTAGTAGAAGTAACAAGGATATTATAGCGATTATAGATATTTGCTTCCATAGATTTGATTTGAATATGTTGGTGATAATAGAAGGTTTGTATATAAATGTCATAATGAATAAGAAAACAGTTAGAAATGAAAAATTGTAATATCCTGTATAGAACTGAAGAACAAGGCAAATAGCGGTTATTAGAAAATATTGCCATTTTTCCTTATCTAAGAATTTTTGCCAGTATAAGATGGCTAATGGTATTAAGAAAAAATTTATAATTTGAATATGACAGAAATAGGGCATTCGTGTTAAACAAAAAGTGAAAAAGGTTGATAAGGCTAATGAGGATAAATTGGAATTTGTATTGTAATTTATTAAATAGTACAGACTCATTCCGGTAAGAGGAAATGTGAAAAAAAGCAGTAAGTTGTAACAAAATATTGGATTATTGAAAATAAGTTTAAATATTGAGTAAATTGTACTCGTGAAAATGCTGATGTCTCCAAATACCCTTGTATTGTCTAAGGGATAATAAATATTTGCATTAAAAAAGTTAATTGGATTTTTAATCAGGGAATACAATGTTGAATCTAATATCCATAGACTTACAGTGGAACTACTATACCCCAGAAATATAGAATTTCCCATAAGAAGTACGAAAGGATAGGTCATTATAATCGTTAATAGACAATAATAGAACAATAAGGATATGAATTTGGTCTTTGCATTGAATTTTATCATTAAGGAAAATCCTTTTTAAATTTAATTATGTATCAGTTTTTGGGGATAGATTCTATTTGACAGACCTTATATTTCTTACTTATTTAATTATTTAGCAATTATGGTAAGTTATTTATTCTTTTAAAATTGTTCTTTCAATAATTTTTTGTTTTAACTCTGAAAACAACCTTGAGCATTTAGTATTAATATTTTAATGATTGAGTATAAGTTTTTTGTGAAAGAGGGAGTTTCTTATTATTCGTGTTCGACATTTTTCGTATAAACTCATTTCAAAAAGAATATATTATAGAGATTAGAAAATATGAATAAAGAAAATTCAATTGAGTCGACTTATATAAGTATTATATGTCCTATGTACAATGAAGGAGGGAAAATTGCTTCAAATCTCAAAAATCTGATTGGAGTATTGAATGAATGTTATCAGCAGAAGTTTGAGGTTATTTTAGTTAATGATGGAAGTATGGATAATTCTTTGGAGGAAGCGAAAAAAGTAGTTGATGAAAATTCACAAGTTCATCTGGTAAGTTATAAGAAGAATAGAGGAAGGGGATATGCCATACGACAGGGTTTTGAGGTGGCAAAAGGGGATGTTATTGTGACAACTGAGTCGGATTTAAGTTGGGGAGAGAATATTATAAAACAGATGGTTGATAAATTAGAAGATGAGGAACTTGATGTTGTGGTAGCATCACCTCATTCATCAGGTGGTCAATTAGCGAATGTACCAATCTTCAGAAGGTTTTTGACTCGTTTTGGAAATCGTTTACTTCGTTATTTGATGCCTGGGAATCTAACTATGTATACAGGAATGACAAGGGCATACCGAAGGGAAGTTATTGAATCTTTGGATCTTGAGGAAGATCGTAAAGAAATTCATTTGGAAATAATTGCAAAGGTGTATGCATTAGGATTTTCTATTGGTGAAGTTCCTGCAACAATCACTTGGGAACCTGGCAGAAAGCGTAAAAGGAAATCTTCTTTTAATGCTAAAAAGTTGATTTTCTCACATTTGCTCTTTGGTTTTGCGGAATTTCCGTTGTTTTTATTTGGTTCTGTGGCTGTTGTATTATTTCTGATTGCTTTGGTCGCTGGTGTTTATATGCTTATCTTATCGCTTTCTGGTGTTCCTCAATCTGGTCGTCCCCTGATGCTTATAACTGTCCTATTGATTATTGCGGCAATTCAGATTTTGCTGTTTAGTTTTATGTCGCATCAGATTAGGGATGTGAAAAGGTATTTGGTGAAGTTGCAGAGTGAGTTGAAGAAAAAAAAGAATAAAAAGTGAATTTCGAAAGTAGATTGTATAAGGGAAAAGTGGATGAAGTTTTCTCTTAATAATAAAGTTTTAAATAAGTCATTTCAAAATTTGTTTTTTCTATTTGTATTTTGTCTGATTAATGGGATTTCGTTTTATTATACTTTTTGTTTCTCAAGTTCTCGCCTAATAAGATTCGTCTTTGATAATAAAGCTATTATGACATTCGAAAAACAGAAATTATATGGCTTTATTATCTTGGGGATATCGTTGGTTCTGTTTTTCATCATACTTGCTGTTAATTTATTAATACGAAAATATAAGACTAACTTGAAGTTACAAGCGTTTTGGCTTAGTCTTTGTTCTTTGACAATCTTACCAATGTGTTTTGTGATTAAGTGGTTGGTGATTCCAGGAATAGAAAATAGAAATTCGGCATGTTTAACTACTCTAATTATTTTAAGTGTGGGCGTGAGCTTATTTGGGTTGTTTATATTTTGTGTGTTAAATGCGATAGGTAAAAGCAAATTAGAAACAATTAAAGTAAACAAGTTTTCAAATATAATTCTTTTTACCGTGATATTTCTTACCATTGCTTATGTTGTGTTTATGTCATGGTTGACAATACAGAGATATCTTAGTTTTAACGCAAGTTATGGTGATTTTACAAACTATCATAACATAGTATGGAATAGTAGTGAGGGACGATTACTCGGGAATTATACTGTATCTTCTCAAAAGCATATGCCCTGGCATTTCGATCCGATATTAATACTTATTTCTGTTTTTTATTGGATTTATTCATCACCAGAAACCTTACTTGTTGTACAGACGCTTTTTGTAGGGTTAGCTGGATTTTTAATTTTTTTATTGGCTAAGTATTTAATTAAATCGGATTTAATTGCTTTGGTATTTGCCATATCGTTTTTTTTGCATCCAGCAACACATGGTATGAATTATTTTGATGCGCATTCCTTAACATTTTCAAGTTTTACTATTTTGCTTACAATTTATATGATTGAAAGAGAAAAACTGATAGGGATCATCCTCTCTTTGTTTTTATTGTTAATTACGAGAGAGGATATGGCGCTTATTGGGATTTTGCTGGGTATTTATATTATTTTATCGGGAAAGAAGTTTCACTGGGGAGTGGGGATGATAATCATTAGTTTTCTCTATTTCGTTTTTGCAATGAAACTGATGAGTTATTATGGAGAATCGAGGGGATCGTTGCATTATGATGATATGATTGTTGGAGATAGTAAAAGTATGTTCAGTGTCCTCTTTACGAGTTTAACAAATCCGATTTATACTTTAAAAATAGTTTTCACGAAGCCCAAAATAATCTACTTTCTGCAAATGAGTATACCCCTTCTTTTCTTATATTTTAGAAGCCGTTGGGGCATAGTATTGTTAGGCTATAGTGTTCTTTTACATCTTTTTGCTACTAACTGGCAGCAATATTCGTTGATAAGACATTATGCTGCACCAACTTTACCCCTTTTATATTATACTTCAATTCTGGGGTTGAGAAATATTTTAAGTAAATCATCAGAATCTTCTAAACTAAAAGTGATTATTACGGTTATGATTTTTATGGCATCGTTGGGTATTAGTTTTTGTTTTGGGATGCTTCCATTAAAGTATAATCCTTTTGGTGATTTATTAATGACTGAAAGAAAAAAGGAATTTATTGAAGTTCTTTCGCGAATTCCTCAAGAGAAATCAGTTTCTGCGCAAACTTGTATTTCTCCCTTTTTGGGAAAGCGAAAAAAAATATACCAATTTCCAGTTCAGATGCAAGGTGTTGATTATAATGTTTTGGATACTTGGGGCAATATGTATCCAATCAAAGATAGATCAGCATATTTAAAAGAAATAGAAGAACTATTATTATCTCCACGGTATGGTGTTATATATTATGGGAATGATTTTATGATATTAGAGAGGTATGCCAATAGAAGTAAAAATAAACTTGTTTTAGAGGACATAAAAAACGGGGGGACGAATGTGTTGTATCCAGGAAAGGGAAATGTAATTCAGCAATCTGGATCAGCAAAAGTTTTTAATGAAGGAGCTTTTAATAGTGGTTCTTTCGTGTTTAAAAACAATGGATTTTCATCTATTCAAATAACCCTACCCAGAGATTATTGGGTTAATGAACTATATATTAGGCAGGCAGGAACAGATTTAACGACAGAGGATTTTGTAATCAAAATTTCTTATGCAGATGAGTCTAAAAAATGGTTGGTTTTAGATGAGCTGAAAGAGGTAAATATTGGGATACATAAGGGTTCGAAAAACTTACCTCTTTCTTCTATAGAAAATTATCATAAAGTATTCGATCCGATTAAGATACGCCACTTCAAAATTGAATTCTATGGGAATGGTTGGTTTACATTGGGAGATGTAAGGTTGTTTTCGAGAGTTCGAAATTGATAATTAATGTTTTGGGAATTGTAAGAATAAACTTCGTTATTATTTAGTTAAGATGATGTTGTGTTTGTAATTTTTTCTTAAAGACTGATTAAAAATTCAAAGGCTTTGATTCCACTTAGTGTTACTACTGTTACGATAAGACTTGCTAATATAACTCCTAAAAAGATTAATGCTATTGATTTTTTCTTGTTTAAATTGAACAGAAATGCTGCAACTGTTCCTGTCCAGGCTCCTGTTATTGGTAATGGGATTCCAACAAATATTACTAATCCGATTTCTTCGTACTTTTCTATAATCTGACTTCTTTTTCTTGTCCTTTCGAATATCCAGGTGAATAGCTTGTCGAAAAATTTTGATCGTTTCATTAAAAATTCTGTTATGAATCCTAAGGTGTATAAGTACGGTACAATGGGTATCATATTGCCTATGATTGATAGGATTAAAGCGGGTAATAATGGCATTTTGAATGCGATTAATGCAAGTGGTAATCCACCCCTTAACTCGAATATCGGTAATGCTGATACCAACATTACAATGACTCCTGGAGGAATGCCTTTTGATTCAAGCCATTGTACTATTCTTGGTTTCTCGAATTTTGTCTCTACATCTTCTGCGTATAAAAGTTGTGAGATTAATAGTAGAAGTATGATTATAAATAGTGCTCTTTTGATGGTGTTGTCTCCATTATTACTGTTTTATAAGTCAAGTTTCTTATCAAAAATAAGTCAAGAATTTTTCTCAGATATTAGAATACACAATATTGATATACAATTCATCTTCTGTGATATTTTGGCTGTGATTTAATTTAAATTCCTTTTGGATGTAGCTAAATATTTGTTACATTTGTCCGATGTAATTAGTAGAGGATATAAAACTACTATGGATGGAAACAAGAGAGATATACCAGAGTCAAGTCGTGCTATCTGGAAGATTAAGGTTAGTTATTTGCCTTCTCTGTATAAGTATAGAGGCTATTTTAATGGTATCTGGTTTAAGGATTATAACGATCCGCTTATCTCTATGGGTTTGCTTGAGAGTCTTATTAATGATATCTCCTCAGAGGTTAATGGCGTGTTTCCTGGTAATTAGTTAGTTATTAGTCAAGTCTTTTCTGTTTGTATTCCCAACACCCGATAATACTTGCGAAAGCAAGTTTTTTTGTTTTTATGATCTAAGGAACGGTCACGACCGTTCCCTACAAAATCATTTCTACTTCAGAAAATCTATTAGTTGTTTCTCGTTTACTTTTGTTTCTTCTTTGAAATCTCCAATTTCTATTGCTTTTCCATTTATGACGACGATGAGATTGTTACCCAATTTCAGATAGTCTTTTATGTCAGGATAGAGTTTTAATAAGTTGAAATAGGCATCGCTAAGATAAGTAATCTTCAGAATTTTCATTCCTTTTTTGAAGTTAGTATCAGTCCATTTCCCATTTTTTTGTTCGAATGTTTTACCTTTTACTCTTATAGTCTTCGTTAGTTCTGTGGTTGTAACATCTGCTTTTTTTAAATGACTGATTCCCATAGTCATATCAACGGCTTCTTTTCCTGCTTCTATACTCATTGTCTGATAAGCTTGTGGTGCGGGAGTTGCGGTTGATAATGAGAGATATTCATTTTTGTCACCCATCATTTGTGGAGATGCGGAAGATCTGGGTGGAACAAAATAATTATATTTATTTCTGATTTCTCTTACTCTGGGTGCTGATATGTTGAGCTCTTCATATACTTTTTCGTCTTCGAGAATTAGGTACGAAGTGTATGGTGTGACGATACCGAATTCTTTGCTTAGTGATATTACTTCCTCAACCAGCTCTTTTTCTTCACCGTTCAGTCTGATTTCGTCTAATAGATAACCGACTTTTCGGTTAGCCCAGAGTTTTGCAATAAAATCATTTTCATAATTTTTGTCTGGAAATTCTGCTTCGTAATCGTACTTTTGCTCTTTTCCATTGATCTGACCTTTTAACTCAATAAAACTTTCAGCAGAGTTTTTGTATCTTGCTAAAATAGAAATCTGGGAACCTTTGAATAAATCGGGTATTTCCTGAGGATAGATGTCGTATAGTTTTATTTTTGATGTCGACAAGGATAGATTTGTCAAAATTGGGAAATTGATCTTGTCGAAAAAGGATGATACTTTCACTTCGATGTCTTCTTCGGGTCTGATATATTCGGAATATGCCTTTGTCGTAGTCGATATTTTATCGAGTAAATGTGTATTGACATCATACCCAACTCCGAATGTGAATATTCTTACCTTTTCATCTTTGTCTTTTACATTTTCAACGATGGAATTTATATCAGTAGTACCCACAGTGGGTTTCCCGTCGGTTAAAAATACGATCAACGATTGATTTTTACTCTGTTTTTTTAGTTTGAGTGCTTCCTGAAGAGCTTCATTTATGTTTGTTCCACCTCTTGCTTTCATTTTGTCTATAAAGTTTGTGGCTTTTTCAACACTCTCTTCTGAATACTCAGAGAAATTCTCTTCAAATAGTTCGATGTCTGTGCTGAATCGAATTATATTAAATCGGTCATTCTTGTTTAGGTTTTTGATACAGTATTCGAGGGCATCTTTTACCTGCTCCATCTTATTATCTCTTGCCATCGATCCTGATGTGTCTATCACAAAGATTATGTCTTTTTTCAGGATGTCTGATTCTGCAATCTCCACTTTCGGAGATATTAATATTAAGGCGTAACCGTCTTCTCCTTTTTCTTTGTATGTAATCAGACTAATCCCCATATCCTCTTTGGATACGGAATAGAAGAGTTCGAAATCTTTGTTCAGATCGATATCTTCTTCCTCAAATC
>CAZYWQ010000079.1:0-5996 GCA_964651675.1 uncultured Candidatus Sumerlaeota bacterium
AGCCTATTCATTCGCTTATGAGATGCAATTAGAAGTACAACTTGCAAAATTGCGAAAAGACAATATGTGCGCCTATGCCTATGCGAGAGCTGGTTTAGCCAGAGGTATCGTCAATTTAAAAAACGATTTGATTTTTGATAAATTAGGTGGCATTGAAAGACCTTGCGATTCCAATGGTGATATTTGGGGCAAAAGTTCTGAAGAATACAAAGAAAATATGCTCAACGGTACTGTCAGAGTAGGAAGGAAAAGAAGACTCACGAGCAGAAGAAAGGAAGATACAGACGAAGGCTTTCGGGTTAGAGTTATAGACGAAGCAAGCAAACTTCCTCTAAACAAAGCCCCAGCTATTCTTTTAAAATATGCCTTAATGGAGTTGGATGTAGAGGAAGAAGACGCAGAATTTCTTTCTCATGCAATCGTGGACTGGCGAGATGAAGATTCGATTTCGGAAAGTGGTGTATCAGAAGACGAAAATGAATACTACAGTACCGAGACAGGACATTCCGTAATTTGTAAAAATGATCCATTTGTCACTATCGAAGAAGTATTAGAAGTTCCGGGAATGACACCCGAAATTTTTTATGGCACCAAACAAGATGATTTTTACGACATTGGTTCAACCGAAAAAAGAAGAAAATCGAAGAAGGACAAAAAGGGCGTCATCGGATTCAAAGATATGATCACCATTTGGGAAGACAAAATCAATATCAACACAGCCAGCAAAGAAGTACTAACAGCAATTGCCGCAGTTGCTATGGTCGATCTGGAAAGAGGAAGAGATGTTGCCGAAACCATTGTCGATTTCCGAGATGGTTCCGATCCAGATGACAATAACGATGATGAAACTTTCAAAAATGTAAAGGATTTATCCAATGTTGCTGGTATACCAGCTAATATTCAGACAATCATTCCGCTAACAGTCTTTGCAAACAATTTTACGATAGAATCCATCGGTTACTATGGTGATACACAAAAGAGAATCATTGCGGCAGTGAATCGCAACTGGGAAAAACACGAAGACATATCACAATTAGTAGGTCTTGACAGAGATAAAGATTGCGATGAATGTCAAACTCTCGGTGAGCCAAAAATCAGAATCTTCTGCTGGAGGGAAAACTAATTGATAACTATGAAGAGTAACATTGCAACGACAATTGAATTTACAGAAAACGAAATAAAAATTATCCAATTAAAGAAAGTTAAAAACACACTTGTTGTGCAAAATCTTATCGATGCTCCTTTGCCAAAAGAAGAAGATTCTAATGAAATTTCCAAAACTCTTACCGCATCAAAACTTCAAGAACTTCTAAAAAACAACAATATTAAATCAAGATATCTGAATTTCATCATACCGAAAAATTTCGTTACAATACACTTAGTCAATCTTCCATCTACTCAACCTGACGAAATAAATCAGATGATTCAGTTTGAAGCTCGCAGACACATCCCATTCAATCCAGAGCGACACATTGTTTCATATCATACGATGTCCATTGATCCCGTAGAAGGTTCCCGAGTTCTTTTTTCGGCTATCGATGAACCAATCATAAATACCTACATTGAAATTGCACAGAAAGCAAACCTTTCACTGAAAAATGTCTACACATCTTCTGTCTGCTCTTTCAACACTATTGCCATCAAACATAAAGAATTACTCGCTGACAAAAATGTAGTCATCATCGATCTCGGATGGACATCATCCGATATTACAATTGCCAACAATGGAATTGTATTATATATGAGAAGTGCTCCTATTGGAGGAGACTCACTTTTCGAGGCTTTAAACATTACGAGAGATGATTTCAACACATCCATCGGAAGAAAAGAACTCGAAACAATCGATGTTTACAACAATGAAAATTTACCTTTCGATAAATCTCCTATTGAATTTCAAAATATATTCACCGATTGGGTCAACAAAGTTATCAATCAGATCAGACAGACCTACAGTTTCACCCGAAGAGAATTCAGTTGCCCTGATGTAGAAAGAATTATCCTCAGTGGAGAAATGTCTATCATCCAGAATCTTGATAAATATTTAGAGGAAACCTTTGGAGTTGAAGTTATTAAAACCGATCCTTTTGAAAAACTAACTGTTGTGGAAAATTTATCCAGGACACAAGAGCTTCTGCCCTCTTTCAATAATATAATTGGTTCCTCCATAACAGAATTTGCCAAAGAAGGACTAAGATTAAATCTTCTTCCCAAACCATACATTGAAAAAATCAAAACAGGCGAAAAGTTCCGCTCTTTATTAGCCACTGCTTCTCTTATAGTCGTTGTAATTGTTTTAAGTTTCCTATTTCTATCTGAGAAAAATCGATCCCGAAAAACACTCATAAAGTTCTACGACAAAGAAATTGCGAAAATGGAACCAATCGTCAACGAGTTAAAAGATAAAGAAGACAAACTTCAGATTATAAGAAGTTACATCATAGATCAGAATTCGGCAATAGCGATATTAAACGATCTCGAATCATATAAGGCATTTAAAAATCGCCTTTCGCTAAAAGAGTTCAATTACACAAAGGATGATTCGATAACAATGCTCGGATGGGCTGTAGATTTTTCGGATATAACCAATTTCAAAAACTATCTCGAAAAATTAGGCTATTTTGAAAGAGTCCGAATCATAGACCGACCACCGGATGATCTTAATAGACACAAAGTATTTCGCTTTGAACTCGAATGCACTCTTTCCCGAAAGGAATTGACTCCAAAAACATAAAAAGCATAAAGTCGAAAACTGTTTATTCGCAATCAAGGGTAAAAAATGAAAATTTCCAAGCGTGAAAAAATAATACTTATTATAACGATCATAATCATCATCTTCGCAATCATATACAGATTTGGTGGGACTATTTTCTCACCAGCACTCTTCGGTTTTGGTCCTGAACTCTCTCACAAAGAAAAATTATTCGAAAGCTTCAAAAAAAGCATTAAAAGACGCGAGAAAATCGAAACCGAATACGAAACTATCGTCGGTAAATACACAAGTTCTTCTAACAGCAAACTTAGAAGAGAAGAAGATATATTCGCCGAAGATGTCTCGAAAATCTGTAAAGAGATGGGTAATCCATATCCCAACATCTCGAAGTCAACAGAAAACACACTCGAAGGAGTAGATAACTACAAAGAAATAACACTTACGATCTCTATAAATAACTCCTACGAAAATGTGATGAAACTCTTGAAACGCTTTAACAAATCCTCCTACTTAATCAAAAATCTTACGATTAGGTGTCCAACAAACAAAACAATTTTAGAATTTGACATAACACTATCAAAGATTGTTAAGGCTGAGATTCTGGAAAAAGAAGGAAAAAGGAGAGCAGCAAGAGTCAGATCGCAATAAGACATAATTAAAATGTAGCAGTGCGATTCATCGCACATAATATCAGTGCTGTTATAAAAAGGTAATCGTTAATGGATAAAAAAATTCTTATCGCAAACATAATATGTATCATAGCAATAGTTGTTCTTGGATATCTTACATTATTCACGACATCTGTCAAGCCACCAGAAACAATCGATATTAAAGAAACTCCAAAACCTGAATTAATTGAATCAGAAACAACTTATAATCCTGCACAAAACACTCCCGACATCAAAGATGATTTCCCCAATCTCGGGAAAGTTTCCATAATACGAACACTATTTACACCGACACCAACTCCTCCACCGAGAAAACCAACTCCTACACGACCGCCATCCATTAATAAGATTATTCAAGACTGGGCATTACAGGGTATTTTTGGTCAGGAGTGCTTTCTTGAAAACAGGAAAACCAAAGAAGAAATACGAGCTTCTCAAGGAGAAACAATCGATATGGCTTATCGAAATGATACAGTCCAGGTAAAGGTTGTCGAGGTTAATGGTGACCAAAACTATGTTGTTTTCGAAGCATTCGGATATACAAAAAAAATGACTCTCTTTTAGATTAAACCAGGAGGTTATTGAATGAAAATTTTTACCTCATCTATAGTTCTAAATAAGCTGAATAGTATTTTACTGATGTTTCTACTACTCTTCTCAGTAAATATTCTCTATTCTCAGAAGGAAGATGCAGAAGAACCAGCAATGGAAGAAGAGGTGTTTATTCCAGAAAAACCAGCATTAAGCGAAAGTCCACTAATCGCACCAGAAAGAGATTACACAAAGGCATCCAGACCGGTTTCTTTAAAAGGAAGCAAGGTAAAAATCGAGCTTATAGCACAGGAAGTACAAAGTGGATTTGGTGTTACCCTCATCCTGAAATCAGGCGTAGCTGGGCAAAGACTCGATATCAACGTAACAACCGACGATTTATTTGTAGCTCTCGATTCGATTGTCGCACCACAAGGCTGGGTCTGGGTTAAAGATGATGATACAACCTATTCCCTTATGACAAGAAAAGAATATGAAGATACCGTTTTACCTACTCAAGTGGAGAAAAAAGTCTACAAACTAAAAAATATTAGCGCTACTGATGCGGATCGTATCCTGAGACCTCTTGCAACTCCAAAAATCGGTAAAATTTATGGTGATCCACGAACAAATAAACTTTTTGTAGAAGATCTTCCCAATGTAATTTCAGAAATCGAATACATTCTGAATCAAATCGATGTGAAATTAGTCACACGCGTCTTCTTCATCCGACATGCCGATGTGGATGATATAGCATCGAAACTTGACACATACCGCTCCGAGACTGGTGACATTCAAGTAGATCTGAAAACAAGACAAATCATAGTCACAGATAAAATGGAAAACATCAGAAAAATGGAAGCATTTATCGAAGCTATTGATGTGGGAACAGAACTCAGAGTTTTTGAACTCAATAACCTCACTCAGGATGAACAAGCGAATCTCATTGACATATTACAGAATATAGTTACTGAAGAAGCACTCCTCTATAATGATGAAAGAAGTGGAACAATTATAGTCGACGATATCCCGGAAGTCCTTGAGAAAGTCCAGAAAGTAATCGAAGCCTATGATAGACCCACAAGACAGGTACTCATCTCTGCTGACATTGTCCAGACCATCCTAACAGATGATCTCAGTATAGGTGTCGATTATGATGTGTCAAAAGATATGTTTAAAGCTTACGATTCAGGTGTCTTAACCTCACCTTACTCAATAACAGATGATTCGAGCAGTACAAGCATTTTTGATCAGGATGGAAATGTTATTGAAGATGTTACTGATGCAGCAATTAATTATCATGATTTATTTCCTTATCTAACCCTATCCGGGAATACAACGACTGTTGATTATCTTTCGAAGCACATTCGTGCCAGTTTCAAGGCTATTGCAAATGATAAAAATACACAGATTCTCCTCAGTCCGAGGATTCAGGTCAAGAACCACGAAGAAGCAACAATCGAAGTTGGTAAAGGCGTGCCATTTCTTACAAGATACTTTGACAATGATGGAAATGTTTCGAGTGAACAACCGAGTATTGTTAGAGCAGGTCTTAAATTCGTCATTGTTCCACACATTGCAAATAACGGTTTTATTGAAATGGAAGTAAGCATTCAGAATAATGATGCAAGAGTTGTAGACATAAAAGGATATAGCGGATATGAAGTATCTGCCGTTGAAGAAGACACTCAGGAAGCTGAAACAATTTTATTAATCCCGGATGGAGGCACCAGAGTAATCGGTGGACTTGTATCAACCACTGATACCCAAACTGCTGGCGGAATCCCATTTCTTTATAAGATACCTATCTTAGGTGAATTGGTATTTGGTAATCGCACCAAGTCGAATTTAAGAAACAACATTTTACTTTTCATTACGCCATCGATCATTTATGAAAAAACACCAGAAGAGGACATAGATCAATTTTATTCTACAGAGGCTGCAGAGGAAACTGAGCCAGAATATATTGAAACACAACTGACTCCTGAGCAAATCAGAGAAAAGTTTGGCATCCCTACAGAAGAACTCGAAGAAATGCCTGAAGAGACTGAGGAGCCTGTGGCAGGGGCCGGCGGGACCTTCATCTT